>DALZBD010000290.1:0-5633 GCA_031977515.1 Bacteroides sp.
GCGCGGGGGCTGATGGGCACCTGACGGGTGCCGAATGGCACCCGCCGGGGGACGAGGTAAATACCGTGGTGTGAGCAGTTGTCTGTCACTGGATGGATACTGATAAAGCACTGCCTCCGCACTTGTAACTTAGGGTAGACAGCCAGGGAGATGCAGGGATACGTACCTGATGTGTGTAAAGGATCGGGTATTTAATAATATCCGTATCATCCGAACAGGAAGGTTAGAAGTGTCTCACGTTGATTTATAGCACCGGAATAGTATTTTAATTGAGCAAAAAGTTTCCTTTCACTTTGTTATCTCTGAAATATGTAGTTACTTTGCACAAATTTGTGGCAAAGATGAATCACTGGGAAATAAGAGACAAGCGTTACAGACGTCCGGATGTCTTCCATCCGGAGACGGGCTATCTTCTCTCATTTCACCAGAAATGTTATTTATATTTTGGGTAATGCGTTAGTCCTTTCCGGGACAACGCATTTTTTTTGTGGTATATACTTAAGATCGAAACAACATAACAACCAAAGAAGAGATGGAAAAGGAATTAAAAAAAGTTCTTGTCTTAGGATCAGGTGCACTTAAGATCGGACAAGCGGGAGAGTTTGACTATTCCGGTTCGCAGGCGCTCAAGGCGCTGAAAGAAGAGGGAATAGCGTCAGTATTGGTCAATCCAAACATTGCTACTATTCAGACCTCTGAGGGAATAGCCGATACGGTCTATTTTCTTCCGGTAACTCCTTATTTTGTAGAAGAGATTATCAAAAAAGAGCGCCCCGATGGTATATTGCTGGCTTTCGGAGGACAGACTGCGCTGAATTGCGGTACAGAACTCTACACAACAGGTACCCTGGAGAAATACGGAGTACGCGTCCTGGGTACTTCTGTAGAGGCTATTATGTACACCGAAGACCGTGATCTGTTTGTGAAGAAACTGGACGAGATCAACATGAAGACCCCGGTGAGTCAGGCCGTAGAGAGCATGGAAGATGCGCTGGCCGCTGCCGAGCAGATCGGCTTCCCGGTGATGGTACGTTCGGCGTATGCACTGGGTGGATTGGGTAGCGGTATCTGCTCCAACCGGGAAGAGTTTATCAAACTGGCCGAAAGTTCATTCGCCTTCTCCAAACAGATCTTAGTCGAAGAGTCTCTGAAAGGTTGGAAAGAGATTGAATTCGAGGTGATCCGCGATGCCAATGACCATTGCTTCACGGTGGCCAGTATGGAAAACTTCGACCCGTTGGGTATTCATACCGGAGAATCTATCGTGGTAGCTCCTACCTGTTCGCTGGATGAGACGGAACTGAAAATGCTTCAGGAACTTTCCGTGAAGGCTATCCGTCACCTGGGTATTGTGGGTGAGTGTAACATTCAGTATGCCTTTAATTCCGAAACGGATGACTATCGTGTCATTGAGGTGAATGCGCGTCTGAGCCGTTCTTCGGCCCTGGCATCCAAAGCTACAGGATATCCGTTGGCATTCGTAGCAGCGAAACTGGCACTGGGATATACCCTGGATCAGGTCGGAGAGATGGGAACTCCTAACTCTGCCTACGTAGCTCCTCAGCTGGATTATCTGATCTGTAAAATACCTCGCTGGGACCTGACCAAGTTTGCCGGAGTATCCCGTGAGATCGGTTCGAGCATGAAGTCGGTTGGTGAGATCATGTCTATCGGTCGGTCGTTCGAAGAAATTATCCAGAAAGGTTTGCGTATGATCGGGCAGGGCATGCACGGTTTTGTGGCAAACGGAGACATGGATTACGAAGATCTGGAGACCGAACTGGCCAATCCTACCGACCTTCGCGTGTTTGCCATAGCAGAGGCTATGGAGAAAGGCTACAGCATCGACCGTATCTACGAACTGACAAAGATCGATCCCTGGTTCCTGGGCAAACTGAAAAATATTGTAGATTATAAACAAAAACTTTCCGTATACAAAGCAGTGGAAGAGATCCCGGCCGATGTATTGCGTGAAGCGAAAGTACTGGGATTCTCAGACTTCCAGATAGCCCGTATCGTATTGAACCCTACGGGAAATATGGAAAGCGAAAACCTGAAAGTACGTGCCCGTCGTAAAGAGTTGGGCATTCTGCCTGCGGTGAAGCGTATCAACACCATTGCTTCCGAACATCCGGACCTGACCAATTATCTCTATATGACATACGCTGCTGAGGGATACGATGTCAACTATTACAAGAATGAAAAATCGGTGGTTGTACTGGGATCGGGAGCGTATCGTATCGGTAGTTCGGTAGAGTTTGACTGGTGTTCGGTGAATGCCGTGCAGACTGCACGTAAGCTGGGATACAAGTCTATCATGATCAACTACAACCCGGAGACTGTATCTACGGATTATGATATGTGTGACCGTCTCTATTTCGACGAACTCTCTTTCGAACGGGTGTTGGATGTGATCGACCTGGAACAGCCTCGCGGAGTGATTGTTTCCGTAGGAGGTCAGATCCCTAACAACCTGGCCATGAAACTGTATCGCCAGTCGGTGCCTGTATTGGGAACTTCTCCCCTTTCTATCGACCGCGCGGAAAACCGGAATAAGTTCTCGGCGATGCTCGATCAGCTGGGTATCGATCAGCCAGCGTGGCAGGAACTCACCAGCCTGGGAGATGTAAAAGCATTTGTAGACAAGGTAGGATATCCTGTATTGGTGCGCCCCTCTTATGTACTCTCCGGAGCTGCGATGAATGTATGCTACGATGAAGAGGAACTGGAAAACTTCCTGCAGATGGCAGCAGATGTATCCAAGGAGCATCCGGTAGTGGTGTCTCAGTTCCTGCAGAATACCAAAGAGATCGAGTTCGATGCGGTGGCACAGAACGGTGAGGTTATAGAATATGCTATTTCCGAACACGTGGAGTTTGCCGGTGTACACTCCGGAGATGCCACTCTGGTATTCCCTGCTCAGAAGATATACTTTGCTACGGCCCGTCGCATCAAGAAGATCAGCCGTCAGATCGCTAAAGAGTTGAATATCTCCGGACCGTTCAACATTCAGTTCCTGGCCCGCAACAACGAGGTGAAGGTGATCGAGTGTAACCTGCGTGCTTCACGTAGTTTCCCGTTTGTGTCTAAAGTATTGAAACGCAACTTTATCGAGACGGCTACCCGCATCATGCTGGATGCTCCTTACAGCCATCCCGATAAATCGGCTTTTGATATAGACTGGATCGGTGTGAAGGCTTCTCAATTCTCCTTCTCCCGCCTGCACAAAGCAGACCCTGTACTGGGTGTGGATATGTCTTCTACCGGTGAGGTGGGATGTCTGGGAGATGATTTCCCGGAAGCTTTGCTCAACTCCATGATCTCTACCGGATTCAAAATACCCGAAAAAGGAGTGATGTTCTCTTCCGGTGCCATGAAGTCCAAAGTGGATCTGCTGGAGGCCAGCCGCCTGCTGCACAAGAAAGGATACAAGATCTATGCAACAGCCGGTACTGCCGCTTTCCTCAATGCACATGGGGTAGCTACCGAGCCGGTATTCTGGCCCGATGAGCGTCCGGAGGCTGAAAACAATGTGATGAAGATGATCGCAGACCACAAGTTCGACCTGATTGTGAATATTCCTAAGAATCATACCAAACGCGAACTAACCAACGGATACAAGATCCGTCGTGGTGCTATCGATCACAATATTCCTTTGATCACCAATGCCCGTCTGGCGAGTGCGTTTATCGAAGCATTCTGTGAACTGGATATGAAAGATATCCAGATCAAGAGTTGGCAGGAATATAAATAAGATAGATTTTGAAGAGAAGAGGCCGGTTTACCGGCCTCTTTTTTATAGTATATGGTGTCGGGTTCTGAAATAGGATAATCTACACTATCAGCCGCATCGCGGTGATATGTTCATAATCCTGCGCAGGAGCGCAGGGAAAATAGTGTAATCCAATGAATTGCATCTCGTAGGGGGAATGTCGTTCAGTTAGGGAATTCATGCCATTTCTTGTCTCCTTCAACCCCCCACCGGTATACACGTTATCCCACTGATATACTGCCTCTCCGAGGCGCTGGCTGGTGGGATAGTATATAGGCAGTAGGAAAACTTTTTCTGTATGTTCCGGTTTTCGTTCCGGTGAAGTTACTTTTGCCGAATTATCTTATCTTTGTCCATCCACTTATGGATGTAATCCTACATCTATTCTTTAAACTGATATACATATGTTGATATTACTTTCTTGTGCAAAGACAATGAGCCCGGCGGGAAAAGTGAAATATCCTTTCTCTTCTCTGCCCCGGTTTGCTCAGGAAGCATCGCAGATCGCCTTATATATGACCCAATTCTCTGTGGAGGAACTGGAACACCTGTTGGGGGTAAATGCGAAGATTGCTGTAGAGAACTTCAGGCGTTATCAGGAATTTCATTCGGAGACGACTTTGTCTGCACCTGCTTTGTATTCCTATACAGGTATTGTATTCAAGAGACTCGCTCCCCGTGCATTTTCCGAAGAAGAACTTCATTATGTACAGGATCATTTACGTATCACTTCTTTTTGCTATGGTTTGTTGCGGCCTATGGACCGGATCCGCCTATACCGTCTGGAAGGGGATGTGAGCATACCCGAACTGGGAGGACAGACGCTTTTCTCTTATTGGAAGACTCGGCTCACCGATCTATTCATCGAAGACATAAAACATGCAGGTGGAGTATTGTGCAACCTGGCCAGTGGGGAGATGAAAGGGCTTTTCGACTGGAAGCGTATAGAGAGAGAAGTGACAGTAGTAACTCCGGAATTCCGGGTATGGAAGGATGGTAAGCTGAAAACGATTGTTATTTATGCCAAGATGAATCGTGGGGAAATGGCACGATATATCTTGAAGAATCGGATAGAAGACCCTAAGCAGCTTTGCTCTTACAGCTGGGAGGGATTTGAATATCAGGAGGATTTGTCGGATGGCAAAACTCTGGTTTTTACAAATGGACTTTAAACACGTGATATCTATGACTGAAATTGAAAAAATGAGAAGCGGTGAGTTGGCAGATACTTCCGATCCGGTCATACAGCAAAGATTTGTCCGGGCAAAAGAGATTTTACTGCGTTTCAATAATACCTATGCCGGCGCACCCGGCTACCGGGAGATCCTGGAAGAACTGATACCGGATGTGCCTGTTACCACTGTGGTCACACCTCCGTTTGGCTGTGATCATGGAGACGGTATCCGGCTGGGAGAGCATGTTTTCATCAACTCCAATTGCACTTTCCTGGATGGAGGTTATATTACAATTGGTGATCATACCCTGATAGGACCGCATGTACAGATCTATACGCCGCAGCATCCTATGGATGCCATCGAACGGCGTGAACCCAAAGAACACTCTTACCCGGTCACCATAGGGCAGGACTGTTGGATAGGCGGCGGAGCAGTGATCTGTCCGGGGGTGACCATCGGTGACCGATGCGTCATCGGAGCCGGGAGTGTGGTGACCCGCGATATCCCGTCTGATTCTGTAGCTGTGGGCAATCCTGCCCGGGTGATACGCAGGACAGAGGTAAAAGAATAAGTAAAAAGAAGCCGGGAGTTTTATTTCCCGGACTTCATCACCCCTGAGTCATTGTCTTCGTGGTTGAGGCGCTTCTGCACCGAATCCACCTTTCTGCCGAAGCTGAAATTCCAGC
>DALZBD010000291.1:0-5568 GCA_031977515.1 Bacteroides sp.
GAAATCCATGGAGCCGAAACCTGCGGCGGCCTCTGTACGGAAAAGAGGAATTTCAGGCGCAGAAGATGAAGACAGATTTTCTATTTTCATTTTACCCTCACCCCTCAAAAGCCACTCAGAGGAGATCTGGGGGAAAGAGGCCAATACGTTTTGAATAAGGTCAAATGAAATACTTCTTTTTCCCAGCAACTGGTTATTTACTGTCGTCTGTTCCATTTGTATCAGGTGGGCAAACTCCCTCTTTGACCTGCAATACTCACTTACAATGAGCAAAATACGTGCACGAATATCGTTTTCCATCAATTATCTTTTTATGAAATAGCTTAAATAGGTTATTTGACCTAAAAATATGTAAATAGCATTGTTTAATTAGGTCATTTGTCTTATATTTGCATAAGCAAACGGAAAAACAGATATGCAATATTGAATTCAACAATCGATATGCAAATGTAGAAATTAATTTGATAATATAGAAAAAAGCAATAAAAATTAAAAAGAAACACAGGCGACAGTCTTACCGGAAACGAAGAACAGAAACCTGATCAAATCAAAAATTATATGAAAGCAAAATACATCGTCGCCTCCTGGGTGGTCAGCTACATTGCAATAGCCGCCAGCATCGCATTCAGTATGTTCTGGAGCCTTATCTTTCTACTACCGTTCGTGATCAGTTCTGTATATATAGGAAGACATTCTGCCAGAATGCTTCGTGAACTGAAACTGGATATGGAATCGGACGATGATTTTGTATGAAAGAAAACATTTGAGAGAATCGAGACTTAAATAAACAAGTAGAAGGTAAAAGCATTTTCCGGATCTGTCCGGAAAACTTTTACCGGAGACTACAACTACTATTGCAATCTACCTTCCACATTTACTTTCCTGAAATCCTTCTACTTTCCCGGCTTCATCAGACAATGAACAGCAAAAGCTGTGGGATATCGTGACAGACACATTTTTTAAAAGAGAAAAATATTTTTGAAAGATGAAAAGAGGCACAAAAGTAAAGACATGGATCAGCCCTGAAATAGGGCAGGTGATCGGTTATAATAAACATACACGTACAGTCACAGTGGTGTACCCCGGTAGCAAAGTGCATACCGAACTCCCTGAAACGATGTGTACAACAGTATAAACGACAAAACAAACTATTACCGCCACGAATCGGGGCGGAGCGATTAACTTTAATTCCCTTGATTTTTTATACCTTTTTGGTTAGACACAGCCGCGTAGCCTGCGAAGGTAAAACGGCCAAACGGGCGGTCATCCGGAGTGCACTGGGCAGATAAAACACCTATATGGGTTCGATCCCCATACCGCCCACTCAACTACAAATCCTAAACAAATACATAAGAATGGAGCAAATGAATATCTACCAGAAGATTCAGGCAGTAGCCAATGAACTCAAAAATATCGAAAAAAACATGACTGTAGGCAAGGGGAACTTTTCCTACAAAGCGGTGCAGGACTATGACGTGGTACTCAAAGTAAAAGCCGCTGAGACCAAATTCGGGCTGGTTAGTATTCCCGTCAAGCAGGAACTCGTGGAGTCCAAAGTGGTCCGTATCCAGAAAGATACAGGGGGAGAGGTGGTAAACTACGTGGATATTGTGAAACTCACCCTGCGCATTGTCAATATAGACAACCCTACTGAGACACTGGATGTGGAAGCTTATGGAAGAGGTTTGGATGCCGCTGATAAAGGATTCGGCAAAGCATCCACGTATGCACGTAAATACGCTCTCCTGAACGCTTACAAGATTGCCACCGGAGAAGATCCCGACAAAGATAAATCGAAGGAGCACAACATCATCGAACCCGATCAGATCAAAGATGCTGTTATGGCTTATCTGATGTCCGATCGCAGCTATTGTCAGAATATCCTCTCTTATTTCAATGTCCAGAATACGGAAGACATGGACAGCAAGCAAATAGAGACAGTATATAAAAACCTGCAAAAGAAGGGTAAATTATGAGGTCGATGTACATAGGTAGTGGAGACGTGCAGGCACTGATGAGTGGCAAACATACGAAATCGCATCAGGAACTCTTGAAGCGTTTTGTAAGTGGTATGCGCCCTTATTACAATGCAAAATCCAGCCCAATCGATCCCCTGCGGATTGGTGCTATCCTGGAAGACAGATACCTGTTATTGCTTCCTGACAATTATTTCGCACAGTACGTATGTCAATGCGAAGAGATGAATGTTCTCCGTTGCAGTCTCGACTTCGCGAAAATAGAGCAAGGGAAAGTGGTCGATTTCGAGGAACTTAAAACTGTATATCTATCTGATTTTCTTGAATTTGAACCTCTTAAACACTATCCGGAAGAATTACTGGAGTTTGTCCGTAAGAATTACAGTTCTTATTACTATCAGGTGCAGCAGCAGCTCTATTGCACCGGACTGGAGTCGTGTGACCTCGTGTTTTTATCGGTTCTCTCGTATGTAGACGAAGAAAATCTGACACGCAACATCCAGTCCAATGAATACCTGAAAGTGCGGATACACCGGGACGAAGTAGCGATTGCCCAGATCAAAGACCGGGCAATGATTTTCCAACAAATAAAAGACTGCTATGATATTCAATCTTTCTAACGAATACGACAGTGCCCGGTTCAGGGAGTATGTAAACAAACTGTTTAGCGATAAAGCTACCGTGGAATTGAAAAGAAAGCATCCGCTGCGCAGCCTTTCACAGAACAACTACCTGCATGCTCTACTGGGCTTTTTCGCCTGCGAATACGGATGCTCCACCGATGAAGCGAAAATAGACTTCTTCAAGCGGCTTTGCAACAAAGATCTGTTTGAGCGGGTACGTATCAACAGGGCAGGAGAGAAGATCAGTTACCTGAGAAGTTCGTCCGAGCTCACCACAGCTGAGATGAGACTGGCCATCGAACGCTTTCGCAACTGGTCGGCAGGCGTGGCAGGTGTATACCTGCCAGCGGCAGACGAGAAAGATTTTCTGTTCTACGCACAGCAAAAGATAGAGCAAAACAAAGAGTTTATCTAAAAAATCCGTGAGTATGAAGAAAAGGAGCGCCCGAAAGGGGAAGAAAAACAGCCGGAAAGGACAGGAAAATGTACAATCCGTAGGAGAGGTCATCAGAAAATATTATCCACATCTGATAAAAAAACTATCTGAATATAATGAAAACAGAGCCTGATCTACAAAACAGATCCGCCTTTCGGAAAAGTTCTGAAAGGCGGATTTTATTTTATTATCAGATAGATCAATCTTCAGGTGTATCTACCACTTTCTGCAATTGTTCTTTCAAATTTCAGGATTACTGATTTTCTGTACACAATCAACAGGGAGTCTGTACACAATTGTTTGAATTGTGTACACAATCTGCGTTTTTTAATGCTTTTTGATGCTCAGAGGTGCGCAAAAAAAGAACGCCAGAATCGGTTAAAACCTTGATTCTGGCGTTTCTGAGCCTTTGAGGTAAAGCCACATTGGTACACCCTCAGAGATTCGAACTCTGGACCCACTGATTAAGAGTCAGTTGCTCTACCAACTGAGCTAAGAGTGCATTTCCTTTTTGCGATTGCAAAGGTATTTTTTTTATTTAAACTGACCAAATAATAGAAAGGATTTTTCCTGTAAAAAAACCACTTTTATTCGAAGTCATAAGGTCCTGTAGGGCTATTTCGTTTTAAAGCAATCAGTTGTACATCTTTGCCTACCAATATGCCTTTGGCTCTTAATTGCCACTCTACGGTTTTATAAGCAAGTTCGGGATGATTGTTGTCTTTGCTCAGGTGACAAAGCCAGATATAGCGCAGATGCTCCTGTATGTTTTCTGCAAGAAAAGCGGCGGTATCGGAGTTGCACATGTGGCCGAAAGAACTGGAGATGCGTTGTTTCAGATAGGCCGGATAACGCCCCATCTGCAACATTTCCCTGTCGTAGTTGGCCTCAATGATCAGGTAGTGTGCTCTGCTTATGTAATGAGCTGCCGTAGGAGTGATCTCTCCAAGGTCTGTAAGAAAGGAAAATACCTTTCCGTCTATCTCTATGCAATAGCCCACATTATCTGTCCCGTCATGCGGTACGTCAAAAGGAGTAATACGGAAATCCTCCAGCTGATAAGGCTGTTCTTTCTCCAGATAGCGCACACAGGAATAGATCTTTTCTGTCATGCAATAGCTTTTATTGATGCCCTCGTGCATCTTAGGAGTGGTATAGATAGGGATATGGAGTTTCTCTCCGAAATGTCCTACTGCTTTGATATGATCGGCGTGGTCGTGAGTGACAAATACTCCTCTGATCATATCCAGGCTAATATTCTCTTCTTTCAGATTTTTCCGTATGGTGCGTATACCTATCCCCGCATCTATCAGTATTCCGTATGTTGGAGTGCCCAGATAGTAGCAATTTCCACTGCTACCACTTGCCAGGCTTATAAATTTAATATTCATGGTGATCCTTCAAAAAAATGCCGTCTGCTTTTGTGTAAAGAGACGGCAAATATACGTAAAAAAAGACAGTCTTTTCAGAGGAAGTCTAAATTTTGCTTCAGGGAGCTACGGCTTTCTTTTTGTCGAGAACGGAAGTGAACTTCGCATACAGAAGCAGGGCAATGGCTGCAATCAGGCCAATGGCTGCGAAATAATACCAGATATAGTGTGCATGTACACTGGCTGCTTCCCAGGCTTCACGGCTGTCAAACAGAAGCGGATCAGGGCAATAGCGATTGAGCAGCACCCCTGCCAATCCAAATCCGATCAGCGAGGAAAGGAAGGAGTGGAGATGGCTGAAGCCGAGATACATTCCCTCTTCTCCTTTGGGAGCTTGCAGGGAGAAATATTCCAGATAGCGCGGAGAGATAAAACATTCGGCCAGCGCCTGCACCACAATACCGGCAATCATCATCAGGGTAATGTTACTTAATCCCGACAAAATATCATTTCCCAGCAAATTGCCACAAGCCATCAGCAAAGCAGAGATCGGGATCAGGAACATGCCGATATTCATGGAGAAGATCGCACTTTTTCTGGACATTACCCTCGTGATAAAACTCACCAGAAGCACTACTACGAATGGATTCACATTGGCGATCCATCCCGGTTGCGCTCCCTCTCCGGCCATACGGAGTACATACTTAGGCATAGTGGCATACAACTGCTGTTGTACGGTCCAGAATCCGGTGACAATCAGGATAAGCAGTAACAAACGCCAGTTGAGAAGAATACGCATAAATCCGCGGCCGATATCCGCCATGCTCTTGCCTTCACCAGCGGTATGAGCCGATTTATAAAGCAAAACAACGGCGATCAGGGCGACCAAAGTCATAAAACCCGCAAAATAATTGATATAGATATATGCCTGCTCACCAATTACGGAACGCAAAGGGTCGATAATGGTCTTTCCGGTAAATGCTCCGATGTTTACCATCATGTAGAAAATCGAGTAGCCACGAGCGCGATTGGCTTCAGTTGTTTCCTTGGCAATAGAACCGGAGATCACAGACTTGATGAAAGAGCCTCCCACCATGATCAGGAAAAGCACAGGTACGATCAGCCATTTTTCCTGGCTGGCCGGCAATCCGGTAAACTGGGTG
>DALZBD010000292.1:0-5553 GCA_031977515.1 Bacteroides sp.
AACACACTAAAAAGAATAGATCTATGAACAACTACAACAACAACAACAAGAATCAATTCGGAGGGAGACAGGGCGGAAACTCCCGGGAGTCAGACGCTCCCCGGGCCTTCTTTGACAAAGGGGGCTATCAACCGGTCTGGATAGAAAAAGAAGCGGACGAGGCCATGGTCCTGTTTGCTGAAAAGATGGGCCAATACATGGCCGATGCAAAGCTCACCAATTCGAAGATACGCAGTATATATGGCGAGATCAAGCGGATACAGATGGGAGAATTTGAAAAAGAGAGAAGTTCCTTTTACCTGCTGCGTCCCAAAGTTGCTTACGCGTTGGGCAGGGAAAAAGCAAGCAAAGGAAACAAAGGGTATGAAGGGTTGGAACTGTTTAAGATCATCTTTGACGAAAGTAGCAAAAGCGTTTCTGATACGGAAAGTTTTAAAAACTTCTGCAACCTTTTCGAAGCCATACTGGCCTATCACAAAGCCTACGGAGGCAAAGACTGAGAAGGTCCCGAAATCCATACTTACCAACTAAAAACACACTGATATGTCTAAGAAACTGAAAAAGAAAATCATATATACAGGTACCATCACCCTGAAAACCGGCTTGCACATCGGAGGAACCAATGCTGCGCTCAACATCGGCGGCCCCGACAAATTTGTAGTTCGTAACCCCATCAGCAACCTGCCTTATATCCCAGGTAGTTCACTGAAAGGGAAGATGCGCGCGCTGGTAGAGATCTGCAACGGAGAGACCGACAACGGCAAACCCACCAACCGGACAGACTCCCGGGCGGGAGCTTTGTTTGGAATATCGGGAGACAGTAAAGAGAGCCGTGCCTCCCGCCTGATCGTACGGGACGCGGAGCTGGATACTGACTCCTGCGATTTCAGTCATACCGACCTGCCTTATACGGAGAGCAAGACAGAGGTCTCCATAGACCGGGTGACAGCCAAAGCCAATCCGCGTACCTTCGAACGGGTGCCGGCAGGTGCCCGCTTCCGCCTCGAAATGGTACTCAATGTATTTGAAGACGAAGACGAGGAGGCACTGAAAGCCACCCTCAGGCAGGCCATTTCCCTGCTCCACGACGACTACCTCGGAGGGCATGGATCGCGCGGATACGGGCAGGTAGAAATAGACTGTACCGAAGCATCAAAGAGCTACTGATCATGGCTACCTATACCCTTATCCGGTTGGAGCACCTGTCTCCCCTGCACGTGGGCTCGGGCAAGGAGAATTACGACTTCTCCGCGGCCGATCTGCACTCAGATACACTCACTGCGGCACTGGCGGCCTTGCGTGCCAGGCAGGGCAGGGCAGGCGATACGAGGGAGTTTCTCTCCTCGTTTGTCCTCAGTAGTGCCTTCCCGTACTACCGGAAGCAGTATTACCTGCCCCGGCCGTTGGGCAAGACAGACCTGACCGTTGCGGGCACAGAAGAGCACGAATACCGGAAGAAACTCAAGAGCATCCGCTACATAGAGTCCGGACTGTGGAAGAAGATGATTGCAGGAGAGACGCTCTCCATCCGGGAGATCCAGCTCCGTGACGGATTGCTGCACGCAGATCCGGACCGGGAGACCGCCCCGCGCGCGCCTCTCTCTCTCTCGCAGGTGAGTCAGCGGGTATCCGTGCCCCGCGAAGAGGGCGGGGATGCCCAACCCTTCTTTTTCGAATGGAACTATTTTGCCCCTGAGGCAGGGCTGTTTTGCCTCACCGATGCCAGCGGCGGGCTGCTGGAAGAGATCATCGACCTGTTTGCCCAACTCGGTGAGCAGGGGATAGGTACCGACCGCAATGTGGGAGGAGGAAAGTTTGAGGTGACCACCGACACCCTCACCATAGAAAGTCCCGCCGGAGCCAACGCCACCCTGCTGCTCTCCCTCTATCTCCCCACCGAAGAAGAGTTGCACGGGCTTTCGCTGCCAAGCGCCCGCTACGAGCTTCTGCTCCGGGGCGGATACCTGGCCGGCAGCAGCGAAGAGGATTTCAGGCACCTGCGCAAAAGGTCGGTACACATGTTCGGTGTGGGATCGGTGTTCCCGGTTGTCCGCAAGCTGCAAGGCAAGGTGACAGATCTGCAGCCCACCTGGAACGATGCGCGCATGCACCCGGTCTACCGGAGCGGATGCCCGCTTGGTATACCTGTAAAACATCCCGATTATGAGTAACATACGAATCGAAACACTGACGCCTGTGCACATAGGCTCGGGCGAGACACTCCTCTGTGGCAACGACTTTGTCTGCGGCAGATTTGCAGAAGACAATGATCCGGCCATCGGCATCATCGATCCCCGGCGGGTGATGGAGCTTATCGGCCGGGAGCGGATAGGCCACTGGGTGGCTGCCATAGAACGGAAAGAGCCGGTAGACCGGATCGTGAAAGTCTACGCCCCGCACGCCACCCTCGAAGACTATTGTCACAGGCTGGTATGCAATACCTTACAGAAATCACCCGAGACCCTGAAAGAGCAGATTCACGACGGCAACGGCAGGCCCTACATTCCCGGGAGCTCGCTCAAAGGAGCCATCCGCACCGCCGTACTCTCTGCCCGGATGGCCGACGGAGAAGACAGGCAGAAATGGCAAAGCCGGATCCGCAACAAATATGGCAAAGTACAGGCAACGGAGGTAGAAAAAGCTCTCTTCGGACAGGACCCTACTGCCGATGTCTTTCGTTTTCTGCAGGTAGGAGATGCTTATTTTGGAGATTGCTACGAAGTAGCCATCCGTATGATCAACCTGAACGAGCGCGAGCGCAGACCATTCAGAGACGATAGCAAGCCGCAGGCCATAGAGGCTATAGGGAGTGAGGATGAGGCCACCTTTCAGATAAAGTTCGATACGCAGCTCTATGAGCTTGCCCGGAACAGGACGGCTGCCCTGCCCACCTGTATGCGCTCCCTGCCGGAGTTGTTCCAGGCCATCAACCAACATACCGCCAGGCTGCTGGAAGAGGAGATCCGCCACTGGCACCAACGTGCCGATAAAGACAGTGGCCATGCGGTAGAGCGTTACATCGGGCAGTTGGAACAGATGCAGGACCAGACCTTTCGCTGCTCCGGCACCGACTCCTGTGTGCTGCGTGTGGGACATGGATCGGGCTGGCGTTTCATTACCGGTGCATGGACAGAGGTGCTCGACAACTTTTCCAGTGTGGTGGTCCCTGCCTCCCGCCCCCGCAATGAGAGGTACGAATCTTACGATTTCCCCAAAACCAGGCGCATCGGTGAGAGGAATGAACTGCTGGGATTTGTAAAGCTGACCCCACAGTAGTCTCTCTTTCAGTCGCCTCTTCCGGGCAAAATGGTGCCGGCAGGCGTTACAAAAAACAGAAGAAGCCAGACAAACAACAAACCAGAAGACAATGGCAAGAAAAGTATTTATTTCCGTATTGGGAACAGGCACCTACGAGAAGTGCCGCTATGTGAAAGAATATGTAAAGGAGGATGTGAAGGAGAAATTTACCTCTTCCGACACACATTTTATCCAGCAGGCTACCCTGGAATACCTGCTCCGGCAGGAGGAGTGGAGCCATACAGATACGGCACTGATCCTGCTCACAGAGCGGGCGAAAACGTGTAACTGGCAGCGGTCGATAGAATCGCGCCGCCGACCTGATGGACAAGAGGTGGCCTATACCGGTCTGGAGAATATCCTGGAGCAGGCTGCCCTGCCTTTTGAGGTACAACCCGTGAATATTCCCGACGGGAAAGACGAAAAGGAGATGTGGGAGATCTTCTCCCGGCTGTTTTCCCAGCTACAAGACGGCGATCGGCTCTATTTCGACCTTACCCACAGCTTCCGCTACCTGCCCATGCTGGTACTGGTGCTGGGCAACTATACCAAGTTTCTCAAAAATGCACGGGTCTGCCACATCTCCTACGGCAATTACGAAGCGCGCGACAGAGATACCAACGAAGCCCCGATTGTAGATCTTCTTCCCCTGAGCCTGCTGCAGGACTGGACCTTCGCCTCGGCCGATTATCTGGAGAATGGCAACGCGAAAAGGCTGACGGAACTCTGTAAGTCTACCGTAGCCCCTGTATTGAAAGCAACAAAAGGCAAAGATACAAACGCTCAATTGCTTCGACAGTTTGCTGAATCTTTGAATCTTGTGATTCAGGAGCGGCAAACCTGCAGAGGAATTAGTCTGGTAGAATCACACTCGGTCAGGAAGCTGAAAGAAATCGTCCGGAATATATCTCCCGACAACCTGGAAATCAAACCGTTGAACCCGGTATTCGAAAAGATATCTGACTCTCTGAACGACTTTGATGAAGAGGAGAATGTAGAAAATGGTTTCGCAGCAGCCAGATGGTGTCTCGACAATGGTCTGTACCAACAGGCTATCACCATATTCCATGAGAACATTGTCACCTATATCTGTAAACAAAATGAACTGGATTGGAAAGACAAAGCTCACCGTACAGATGTTGGTAAGGCACTTCAGATCCGGATAAAGAATTTCGAAGAGAAGGATTGGAAGTTAGAAGGCAAAGATCATGGTGCGAAAGAGGAAAATAGAGGCATCATCAGAGAATTGTTAACCAGGCCTGTCATTTCCGGAATCGCCACTCTCTATAACCAGATGAACGAACTACGTAACGATATCAACCATTCGGGCATGCGAAGCAACGCCCAATCAGCAGGTAGTATAGAAAGAGATTCACGAGAGTTGATGCGGCAAATACAGGAAAAACTTCAAACAGAATATCCGCTATGCTGATCAATCTGTCCAATCATCCCTCCGAAACCTGGTGCGGCAGGCAGCGGCAGGCAGCCAAGGTATATGGCACGATCGTCGACTTGCCTTTTCCTGCGGTAGACCCGGGTGGCGACGAGGCATATATCGAACGGCTGGCAGACGAATACACCGGGAAGATTCTCTGTATGGCCACAGACTGCCGCCCTGTAGTGCACCTGATGGGCGAGATGACACTCACCGTTGTGCTGCTCAGTCGGCTCAGGAGCGAAGGCATCCGTTGTATAGCCTCTACCTCCCAGCGGCAGGTGGAGGAGGTGGACGGACAAAAACAGGTAACTTTCATCCTCCTTTCCGGCGAACAGAAAACTTTGCCTTTATCGAGTATTTTATCGTTGATATGGATCACCTCTCTCACAAAGGGTTGTCTATCGACAAGGTACGTGCCGACCTCAACAAAGATCCCCGTACTGTGATGTCTTTTCTTTCGCCCGGAGAAGATGGACTGAAAGTCATGTTCCGCCTCAAAGAACGCTGCTACGATCCTGGACTCTACGCATTGTTCTACAAAGTATTTGTTCGTCGGTTGTCCGAAAAGTATCACCTCGAACAAGTGATAGACACCTGTACCAGCGACGTATGCAGGGCCTGTTTCATCAGCTTCGACCCGCAAATCTACTATCACCCACAGGCAGTGGGTGTAGATATGTCGGACTATATCGATACCGGCAATCCGCTGGCTCTTTTCGAAATGAAAAAAGAATGGGACCAGGCTGTCCGGAAAACCATAGCTGCCCGCAAAGAGAGCATACCGAAAGAGAAAGATCCGGATCTGGAGTCTATACAAA
>DALZBD010000293.1:0-5539 GCA_031977515.1 Bacteroides sp.
TAGGTCGGTGTGTTATGAGATCAACACCTGCTTTAAAGAGAAACTACACCCGGGTTTAGTATGTTACTACACCCGGGTGTAGTCATATACCAGACCCGGGTGTAGTTACTTACCACACCCGGGTCTGGTAATACTTTGGGTAAAGTGTTGTATAGGAATAACCGGTATAAAGTAGAGCTTTCGTAGTACTTTTGTATACGGATAGATAGAGGATACGTGTCTTTGTCGTGCGTTTATAACAGACAAAAGAAGGTGACCAGAAAAGGTACGCTGAAATCTACCACAAAGCCATGGTAGATGGATACGACTACAAATTGCTGTCCCGAACAACGGGTGATGATAGGCAAGGTTGTATCCATGGTAGTAGCACCTCCTACGGAAATAGGGGCAAGGTTACCGAAATAGCGTACCAGAAGAGGGGTGCCCAGGAGCGCGACCATCTCCCGGCAAATATTAGATAGTAGTCCTACGGTTCCCAATTCGGCTCCTTTGTATTCTGTAATAAAGATGCTGGACAGCGAATAATAGCCGAAGCCGGAACCAACAGCCAGGCACTCTGCCGCTGTGCGATGAGGCAGGAACACACTCACCACCCAACAGCCAGCCAGTGTACCTACTATAGTCATAAGCGGCAGGAGCAGCAACCTGGGGTTGAGGGAGCGAAAGCTTTTCAATGTCTCCGGATTGTTGCCTACACTCATGCCTACAAAGAAAAGTAGTCCACACAAAGCATAAAAGCTGAACTTGCTTTCGATAATAGCAGCAGGGAGCAGATGATAGAACCCGAAAACAATACCTGCAATGAAAAACAGAACGATAATCAGGCTGCCTTTCATACGTCGGTAGGTTTTTGAGATTTCTGTATGAAAAACCAGAGCAACCAGGAGAGAAAAATGCTTCCGGCTACAGCTCCTGTGGTGAGTATGACAGCCTCTACACCCAGTTTGCTCAAACTATTTATGAGGGCCTTATTTATTCCTACCTCTATTCCCAATAGAAAAAGAAGCAACCAGATAAAGCCTGTGATAAGGGCCGGTAGGAAACGTAGTTTTCTACGACGCAACAGATAACCAATTCCTATACCGGTAAACAGGACTGCAATGACTATGAACATACGTAATGGATTGTGCCTGCAAAAGTAATATCTTTCCTTTTAATATATATAGTAACCGGATTAACTTTTAGCTAAAGTGCTGATTGCTGATTCTACAAAAAATGAAACCGGATATGTATGTATAAAAAACAATTCGGCGGGAGCAATTGCTGCCTCCACCGAAAAGTGAATTGTTGTATGAACTGCCTGATTGTTTCTGAATACGTATTCAGGCAGGGAAAGAGAGAGACATTTTTGTAAAGTCACATACAGACACTATCTCAGTAACTGTCGGGATTTTCCACGAATTAATTAAAACGTTCTTTGCTTTTTATTTAGTCTTTTTTTGTTCCATTTTCCTCTTTATCTGAGACGCAAAGTATTGCGTCTCTACAAGTGGGTGTTTTCTAAATAGAGGTATTTCCTGAATGTGGATGTTTTCTGAATGTGATATACCTGTAGAGACGCAATACGTTGCGTCTCAGATAAAGAAACAAGCAACATCTTGACAGTTACTGAGAGAATAAAAAATCGTTTTTCAATAATCGTATCTGTAACCTTCTATCACCTTATCAATCATAGGAAGTACGATGTAGCTTTCACTGCTTGCTCCTACTATACCCAGACCCCCTTCCACGTTGCTGGGGAAAAACATCGGGGCGCTTGTTATAGGGTCGTAACTTTCGGAGTCAAACTCATTCAGTGCTCGTAGATAGTAGTATTCTGTTTCCGTGATACTGAGCAGTCGAATGTGGAGATCGACTTTTACATGGGTTTCCGCACCCTCCTCATATTCTATATAAGGATAGGAGGGAGTTTCTGTATACACCGTCATTGTATAGGTCTCTCCGGATATCCGGTTGTCATTGAAAACGGCATAGATATTTTGTGGCCTGTCGAATAGGATATCATCCTCATCCATACCAGTGAGGTACCCATCTGTCAGGACGATATCGTCCCGCACCACCACACTGTGTTTATTCACTGTGTAAGACTGCACTTCATTTGTACTTTTATCTTTCCGGGTGATCTGCGCCTCGTGCTGAATCACAATCCGATAAAAGTTATTTCCTGTTCCGGGGTCTGTAAAAGTGAGTTGACAGCGCAGATGTTCCCGGAAAGAACCATATTTTTTTATCATTGTCGTAAGGGTATCCCATTTTTCTATAGGTACAACTTCCGGTACGGTTACCTCCGTCCATGCATGTAGTTGTGTATCGTTTGTTCTGGCATCGATACGGATACGATCTCCGGGCCTGATAGAAGGAGACAGTACGAAAACCCCACCATCGTGAGGATTCGAATCTTTTTTTTGTTCCGCTTTTTCAGCAGGCAGATCGTTTATCTGAAAATATACACTCGCATCTGCCAAAGGAGTAAGTTTATCCTTGCCGGTAAGGTTGAGATAGATATAGTTTGTTTCCGCTTCGGTAGACAACAGCGCATTTACAACAAGTTTGGTGGGTTTGTTATCCGGATTGAAAGCAAGTTCATTTTCACAGGAACTTCCCAGAAAGCACAAAACAGACAGTATATAATAAATGGATCTTTTCATACGTTTAAAATTTATATGTATAAGAGAATGAAGGAAGGAAAGGAAGTAGGGTGATCTTTTTGATCTTTGAATACTGATCTACCCGTTCACCGTTCCAATGCAAATGGGTCTTTTTATACACCAGGGAAGGATTCATCGTATTGTATACATTGTATACACTGACATTCCATGTACGTATGCCATGTTTTGTTTTTTTGTGGAAATTGATACCTACATTCAACGTGTGGCTGGAGGGTATCCTGAAATTATTGCGGTGTTCGATGTAACCTTCCTGATGTATATGGTTTTGATTTTTATTTTCATGGCTCCATCCCCAGAAAAATCCCGGAGCGTTTGTGTAATAGTAGTTGTTTGTTTCACCCGGAGGACGTATGATCGCGGTTGTCTCTTCTGCTATGGTCAGTGTACCTCCGGTCGCAAATGTCCAGGTAGCGCCTATGTCTATCCGGTCACTGAATGCGTGATTGAGTGTCAGGTTGACCATGTGTCTGCGGTCGTATGTATAAGGGAACCGTTTTCCCTGGTTAATACCCCCTTCTGCAAATTTCCGGTCACTTCTGGAAAGGGTGTAAGCCAGCCATCCCGTGGTAGCTCCTGCTTTTTTCTGAATCATCAGTTCGAGCCCTGCGGCGCGGCCTTTGCCCATTTCCACTTTTTTCTCCCAGTCGGTAGAAGTTCCCAGAAAGCTGACTCCATCTTTGTATTCAAGGACATTGTGCATATCCTTGAAATAAGCTTCTGCCGAAAGTTCCCAATGGCGGATACCTGTGTAATAAATTCCCGTTGAGTATTGATTGGAGTGCATGGGTTTTATATTTTCGGTGACAGGCACCCAAAGATCCATCGGGAGCGACAATTGACTGTTGGTGAGCAGGTGAATATACTGCCTCATCTGTGTATAGGCCGCTTTTACTGCTATGTTGGAAGTCACCTGATACCTTGCAGAGAGTCGGGGCTGTATGGAATAGTAAGATTTCTGTTGTACATGAAACAGGGAGAGATGCACTCCCGGATTCAGACTAAACCGCTCGCTCACTTTGAAGTTGTCCTCCAGGTAGACCGAGGCTTCATGGGCGTAGATCATAGCGTTGTCTGAGTTTTTGAAGACATCCTCTTCTATCTTATCATTGTCTTTTTCGATTTGTCTGTAGGTTTCGGTTTCCGGACGGAAGCTATGATACAGATAACCGCTCCCGAATTTGACGTGATGACGGGGATGTGGATAATAATCAAAATCTACCTGATAACTGAGGTCGCTGATTCCGGATCTGTATCTCGAATCATATCTGTTCTGATAGTTTGTACCGGTTGAGGTAGAGCGTGACTCGCTCTTCGCATCGAGGTCGAAACCATATTTATTGTAGGCAAGGGTTGTATTGCTGAACAGGCGGTTGTTGAAAATATAGTTCCATCTTCCGGATACTACCGTATTGCCCCAGCGCAGGTGTGATTTGTCTTTGTCATAACTGTCCCATTCGTATCCGTAGTAATCCTCTTCCGATTTATAGATGAAATTATCTTTCCCGCTGTAGAACGATAAGAAGAAGCGGCTTCTGTCGGAAAAGCGATGATTGAGTTTTACGTGCGTATCAAACATGGAATAACCAAAGTCATTGGATTTCGACATAAACGGGCGTGTGAGCAGGTCGATATAAGACCGGCGTGCCGTGATATGAAAAGAGGTACGGTCTTTGACGATCGGGCCTTCAAACTGGAGTTTGCTGGTCAATAATCCTATGCTGACCATACCGTGGTATTTCTGCATGTCTCCATCGTTGGTGCGTACATCCACTACAGAAGAAAGCCGTCCTCCGAAGCGTGCCGGAAAAGAACTCTTAAACAATGTCACCTTTTTGATGGCTTCCGGAGTAAAGACCGAAAAGAAACCCAACAGATGGTCTGCATTGTAGATAGGCACACCATCGAGCAGGATCAGGTTCTGATCGGCATTTCCTCCTCTTACATACAATCCGGAAGATCCGTCTGTGCCTGCCTGTACGCCGGGCATCAACTGAATGGTCTTCATGACATCCGTTTCCCCCAACAGAGAGGGCGTGTTTTTGATCTGTGCCATAGGGATATCGTGAGAGCCCATGTGAGTGGCCTGTATGCCTGTTTCTATCTTGTCCGACAGCACCACTATCTCCTGAAGCTGGTTGTTGTCCTCCATCCTCACGTTGCATACCATGTCTTTCGTGAGATCGAACGTATGTTTCTGGGTAGTATATCCCATGTAGGAGAAAATAAGCTCGGTCTGCCCTTCCGGGAGTGTGATGCTGTAAAATCCATACGAATTGCTTACCGTACCTCTCTGGGAGTTGTTCTCTATCACATGCGTACCGATCAGGGTTTCTGAACTCCGGTTGTCGATGATGTGTCCACTGATCGTGTAGCGTTGTTTGGAGGTGGGAGTTGGTTTCCTGAACAACAGAATGTGAGAACCCATTATCTTGTAAGTGATCTGCAGAGGAGACAGCACCTGTTCGAGTATATGTTTCAAGGTACTGTTTTCCACCTCGATATGGATAGGCTTGTCGGTCGTGACCTCTTCCCCATAGATGAAAGAGAGGCCTGTCTCGCGTTCAATGGTTTTGGTAAATGTTTTCAGATCAGCATCTTTGAGGCTGATGGAAATAAGCTTTTCGGTGTTCTGTGCACATACCCCCTGCAGAAGCAGTAAGAGTACAGAGAGGGCAGACAATCTCCGGAAAGGAAATTGTAAAAGGGGATTATTCATAATTTGTGTGGGTTAAATGTCTTATCTGTTTTGTATGGTATAGTGGAACGGAATGATCTCCTGTAGCAATTGCAGGATCTCTTCCGGAGGTTGTGTATGGTTGAAGACAGCCGTAATGCGGTATCCTTGTAGAGACGGGTCGGTCAATACAATA
>DALZBD010000294.1:0-5538 GCA_031977515.1 Bacteroides sp.
TGTCGTGCACGGATCATACCTCCTACCTTATTCTTACCCAGTCGACAAAAGTCGAGCAGAGGCAAAGCGGCCGGACAGGTGAATTGGCAGGAACCGCATTCGATACAGTCCATGATCCTTTCTGTTTCCATTTGTTCAAATTCGGCATTCCGTGCCAACGCAGAGAGCAGGTAAGGCTCCAGTCCCATCGGACATACACCTACACATTTGGCACAACGGATGCAACGTTGGGCCTCGGCGCGTCTGGCTTCCTCTTTTTTAAAGATCAGAATACCCGAACTTCCTTTCGCCATCGGTATATCTATGTTGGTAAGGGCTTTTCCCATCATAGGGCCACCACCTACTACCTTTCCGGTGTCTTCGGGAAGTCCTCCGCACGCATCTACCAGCTGTCTCATCGGAGTACCGATACGCGCCATAAAGTTAGATGGTTTCTCCAGTGACTTTCCGGTTACAGTAATGACACGTTCGATCAATGGTTTGTTTTTCTGCACGGCCTCATACACTGCGAATGCCGTACCTACGTTTTGCACAACAGCCCCTGCGGAGATCGGGAGTGCCCCGCTGGACACCTGTCGACCGATCACCGCATCGATCAACTGTTTTTCTCCTCCCTGCGGATATTGTACCTTCAAAGGAACGACTTCCACACCCGCATAGCCGGCAGCCACTTTCGCCATCAGTTCAATGGCATCGGGTTTGTTGTTCTCAATTCCAATGAATGCTTTATTTACTTTCACCGCCTTCATCAGGATAGATACTCCTACCAGAATCTCTTCCGCATGCTCCAGCATCAGCTGGTGGTCGGCTGTCAGGTAAGGCTCACACTCCACTGCATTGATGATCACACATTCTGCTTTGAAAGAAGGCGGAGGGGTCAGTTTAACATGTGTAGGAAAACAGGCGCCTCCCATCCCTACAATACCGGCATCGGAGATCTTTTTAATGATTTGTTCGGAAGTGAGGTTACATTCTCTGATCAGTTTGTCGCTGCGGTCAATAGTCTCTTCCCATTCATCCCCATCCACATCAATGAAAATAGCAGGTTTGGCATATCCGCTGGCGTCCACTATGGAATCCACCTTTGTCACCTTACCGCTCACCGATGAGTGAACCGCCGCCGACACAAACCCACTGGGATCGCCGATCCGCGTACCCACCTTCACCAGATCACCCTTAGCTACAATTGCCTGAGCGGGTGCTCCGATATGCTGCCCCAGTAAGATCACTGCCTTACCGGGAATAGCCGCCTCGATAATAGGTTGATGTGCCGACAGTTTATTTTCATGCGGATGCACTCCGCCAAGTGAAAATGTCTTCAACATACAAATAGTGTATTTAGCTGTTTATGATTCGTTGTTTATTTATGCATTTGCTGCCGCAGGTGCACTCACCTCTTCTTTCGGCTTACGAGGTGGGAAATTCACTTCGTCAATGGTGTTCTGCGGACACACTTCGACACACTTCCGGCACAGTTTGCACTTGTCGTAGTCGATATAAGCCAGATTATTGCCCAGTGTGATTGCCTCAAACGGACAGGTCTTCACACATTTTCCGCAACCGATACATCCCACCGCACAGGCTTTGCGTGTCACTGCGCCCTTGTCCTTATTCATACAGGAAACATACACCCGACGCGATTTCTTTCCTTTCGGACGCAACTGGTTGATGTTTCTCGGACAAGCCTTCACACAGGCTCCGCAAGCGGTACATTTGTCTTCCACAACTTCCGGAAGACCAGTGTCCGGATTCATGTGGATCGCATCAAAATTACAAGCCAATACACAGTCGCCACATCCCAGACAACCGTAGCTACAGCCTGTCTCTCCACCATACAACGCATGTTCGATGGCACAACTACGTGCTCCGTCGTACAGATTGGTACGCGGACGGTGGGCACAGCTCCCTTTACACCGTACCACAGCTACCATAGGCTCAGCTGTACCAACGGCCAGCCCCAGAATAGAAGCCACCTGGTCCATCGTCGCCTGTCCGCCCACCGGACAAAACTTGCCGTCAAGCGAAGGAGAGTTGACACAGGCATCGGCAAATCCGCCACATCCCGGATAGCCACATCCCCCGCAGTTGGCCTGAGGAAGCACCTCATTGACCAGAGCAATACGGGGATCTTCATATACGGCGAATTTCCGTGAAGCTCCGTACAACACCAGGGCCAATACCAACGCGATGGCACCCAATGAAATGACTGCAATCAGAATCAAATTCATAAGTTAGTTATTTTTTATAGGTTTTATTGTAAATGATAATTTCCGTTTCAATCGTGTTCGATTCATCCACAAGATCAGATAGTAGCCTGCCAGTAATGACAGAGAGACAGCAGAGGCGAGTAGTTCGTCGTTCCATACAGCCATAAAAGCAAAGAGAGAGATCACAAGCACCAGAAAAGGCAGAACAAAAGCGTAGCCTACAGCTTTCATCCCGACCGACATCTCACCTGTGACCATCACTTCATCACCGACATGATACACATCGGAAACATCGTCAATCTCTATAATTTTCTCTTTACTTTCAGCAGAGGAGCAGTGGGCTTTGGCACTACAGCCCGAACAAGCGGAAGTCTGTACGATGCGTACCTTCACTTGTGTGCCATTTATGTTTTCCACAATACCTTGATGCTGTATCGTCGTATTATTCGCCATTTTGCAAACTGAACATTACAAATCGGGGCAAATTTAAGCATTATTTGTGAACTACGAAGCGTTCACGCATTTTTTCTATGGGATAAATTGACCTTTTTTATTGATCATTTGGGGATTTATTGTTCAACTGTAAAAAAGTAGGATATGAGCCATCTGAACAAAATTCTGCAAGAAGTCATTTCTCATTATAAATTGCACATATACAAAAAAAAAATCACGAATTTTTAATAGGAGAAACGAAGAAAAGGCAACGATTTGTTAATTGTGTTTTGCACGTTTGCTAAGTGCCTGCTCATCTTTATACCGGAGATGTAACTTGTTACAAAACCACCTCCCACTCCCACCCTCAAACTGATCTCCAGTGTCAAAGTTGAAACCAGCCTTGACGCTGCAGAGCACTTTGGGGATAGGATTCAGCTTTGGAAGTGGAACTTTAGTTGTGGAAGTGAGTTTTCGGAAACGGGATATATACGCATCATCCATTTCATTTTCGAACATTATTTTCACACAGTCTCAGTCGCCCTAATCATTCCACTCCATCTGCAACCGGAGACCATCCGGAAACAGATCCTCCCCATCCTGTTCTCCCAACTGACCGGATGCATAGCTTGTATATATGCCGTGGTGATCATAGCCCGACTCCCAGGAGCATCACAAGACATCATACTATTCCTCGCTGCCAGGTCAGCCTCCACTCCCATCGCTATGCAAGTCACCAACGACATAGGAAGTATCCCTTCACTCACTGCAGCAGCAATGTGCATAGGTCTGTTCAAAGGCATCATTGAATTTAAGATCAAGATCCTGCATATAGCCCCCATAGACAACCCGGTGTCTCAGGGGCTTGCCATGGGAGCAGCTGCTCATGCATTAGGAAACTCAGCTGCTATGACCATAAGCGGGAAATACGGTGCGTATGCAAGTCTGAAGCTAATCCTCAACGGGATATTCACCGTTTTGCTCACTCCTCCGCTCCTGCAATGGATGAGTATATTATAACCACTATTCTGTACCGGACGAAATACAAAAATCCCCCTTTATACATTGTGCAGATATAAAGGGGGATTGATATAGGGTAAAAAATAGGCTCTCCCGCTGCTACCAGCTATAGTTGAGACCAAAGCTAAGCAACTCCTTCAACTGGAAATAGCTCTTATCCTCTACACGGGCAGCTCCATCGTCGTAGCGGGCATGTATAAACAACTTGGTAGAAAGGTGACGGTTCAGCACAAAATTGATTGTATTTTCCCATTCTGCCTCCACCTTCTTATAGCTGGTAAAGTAATAGAAACGGGTATCGTACACAATCGAAGGAGTGATCTTCCAGGAAAGAGTAGTCTGCAATTTCGAACCGACATCATGCAACGTTTTCTTGCCCTCATCTATTCCATAATTGGTCACATCAATATTGCCATTGCTTACGTAGCGCAAATTATACGCCAACGGCGAAATAAAGACAGATAAGTTGAACTTCTTCTTATTTAGTTTATAGTCCATACCGACACTGAATATAAAATTGGCCGGAGACATGAAAGAAGAAACCAGTTTATATTCATCTCCATCTTTCTTGTAATTCTTGGCAAACTGAGTATTAAACTCACCGGAGACGGTATAATACCAGTTGGATGCTGCCTGTATACCCAATTTGCTATACAGACGCATCAGGTCGGTATTCACCAGGAAGCTACGCTGTTCTTCCGAAGGCAATGTTTGTAGTCCCAGACGAGCCTCAAACAGGTTTTCCCATTGCACCTTTTTCTTATCGTTGTAGTTGGCATATACATTGAAATTTCCCAATAAAGAGTTGGAACTCTGTCCTCCCTTGTACCAGTTTTTAGAAATGTAGCTTTGGGTCATCTGGAACGAACTGCTTCCTCCCGTCACCCACCAATTGGGCTTGTTGATCACTAATTCGGTCTCTAACACATCCTCTTCCGGTTTCTGTTCTACTCTTACCAGATCAAGCACAGACCGTTTGGGTTTTGCACTGGTCTCCACATCCTGTCGGAAAGCACGTCTGCTACGGATCTGTCTTTCCGTAGTCACCACAAGTTCCGGCCGATTTACATAAACCTTCATCAAGGCTCTGTCCACAACGGGTCCCACGCGTTTCAACTCAGTAAATTTAGCCTCATCAAAAGGCAGAAGTGTCTTATTCATGACAGGGACCGTATCCGGTCGTTCCGGTATCCAGTTCGTCTGTGACAGACGGGCGATAGGCGAATAGTAATAAGCAATCGGTACAAACAATCTGTAGTAGGAAGGATTCATGGGAATGTACCGTTCCGGCACAGCCGGATCATTCAGATAATCCAGTTCCGCTACATACTTATTATATAAGAAAGATACCGTGTCTATCCGGCCGGTCTCACTATTGAGTTTCAACATCAGATACTGCTGTAGGGTGGTAGACAGTGTATCAGGTTTTGATATTGTCGTCACCAGAGAAGCCTGGTGAGGAAGAGTGATGTGTTGTGCCTGTGTAGACAAATTAAAAACAATTGCAAATATAAGCGCCAAAATGTAACTGTTTTTCATTTTTCCTGAAGATTTTTAGCACAAAAATAAGCCAAAATGTTTAGAATTCATAGTTTTTACAGGGAAAAGAGCACGGAGATATTCTGTCACTTTTACACATAACAAAGATCATTTTATACAAGGGCTTTATTGTCAAAGAGAATAGCTTACGGACATACCAAAGGCTTTTTGACAAAAAAAGCAACGACTCCTCTTATGCCACCTCTTTACATATGCCGGACAGATTCTTCTCTGACCACACGATAAGACCGGATCATAGGTAAGTACCTGTTTAAGTTTTGCTCGTTTTTTTATTCAGACGCAAGTATGCGTCTCTACACCGATTGTATTTTCTTTTGAA
>DALZBD010000295.1:0-5516 GCA_031977515.1 Bacteroides sp.
GATAAACTTTTTATTCCCATTATCGCTTTGGGTATCGTTTTGCAAAACAATTCCTTATGTTATATAATGTAGATCTTTAACCTCGTAATAATCTGGCAATTCGTATCCATTCACCAAAATGGTTGGAGTGTGATCGAGAGATATGGATCTGCAATATTGCTGCTGAGCAGTCCACACGCGAATTGCTGTGTCTTCAGGCTGTGGTAAAGAGACGAAATTATGTAGTTCTTTATACCACTTTTCCACCTGTGTCAGGGCAGCTTCCCAACCCTGTGAAAGGTAAAGAGCGATTATTTTCTGTACCCATTCTTTCCCTTCGCTATCCGGAGAAGCAGTTAGGAAGACAAGTTGTAAAGAGAATTGTCCGGTCAGTTTGCGCAGTTCTTTGGAAATCTCCGCACAATGCCTGCAACGGGGACTCAATATCACTACTAAGATCGGAGTGCATCTTTCTTTAGCAGGGGACGAAATCGTACAGACCGGATCGGGCAACTCTTTACGGGGCTGCATAGAAAGCAAATAAGCGAAAACAGAAGGTTCAAGCAGACCAAACAAACGATGTTGTAATATCGTAGTCTTCCGCAACCGCAAATAGACACTTCGCATAGCCAGGCCCAGTAAGAATACACATATCCCTATCCCTCCCAAACACGAGAATGTAAAAAAAGAAAAGGAGAATATATCTTTGGGTTGCCACAGCAACCAACTCAGATCTACCCATACGACCAGATTAATCCCCATACAGATGAGACACCAGGAACGAATGACAAATGCCTGATAAAACACAGAGTACAGCGTGAACAGAAAGGCGACAGATAATAAACCCATCGAAATCCACAGATATTCCTGAGGAAAACTACAGGCAAATACCGCCAACATAGTAAAGCCCCACCAGGCTACTTCTCCCAAAGAATAAGGAGTTCCTGCCAGCTTCACGCCAGAATGCAATACACGTCGGCAATCTATCCGCGAACCAATCCGGCAAAAACGGTTTTCCGCTGCCGGATCATTCTGCTCGTGTAAAATGGCCTGTAGGGCAAGAGTAGAACCGGCTCCTGAAAGCAACAAATGTACCCAAAAGACCGTATCAGAAGAAGGATGTGTAATCAACAACAGCAATATCCAGCAAACACTTACAATCCACAAAAAACGACTGGAACGCAGAGAGTATAGGATATCTTTCCACCAGACGTATCGCTCGTGAAAAGTCTCTTCCGAAGATTGAACCACCAATACCACACCAGTCCATCCGTCACGGAAACGCTCTATATCTACAACCTGCAACCCTTCATGATTCCTGTATGTGACTGTACCGGGAGTGATCTTTTCCACCATCACATATTCCTCTCCGGAGCGAAGCTGTGTCAGGAAAGGAGCATCCAAATCCTCCAGACAGGAAGTAGGCAATTGATACACCCGGTGATCTGCCTGCATAACGTCCAGGGCATCACTAAATCCACGCATAGTGAGACCTACAGGAGTATCAAGCAGCTTTCTTATATGAGAATAGCTAACTGTCAATCCTGCTTTTCTCAGGTAACGGGTAAATAACCGGATCGTTTTGTCGGCATATATGGTGTTCCTCATCCGAATACAGATAGTTTAGAATGTTGTTGTCAAAGAAAAGTTATGCACACCGTACATACAAATTATTCCGGTAACAATCTGGTTACAGATGGCTATGAATGGTTACACATTCGGTTACAGATTCATTTTAAATCCTTTATTTTCAGGCTATCACTTTGCAAAAAGAGGAATTCAAAACATTCAGCAGGTATTTTTGCCTTCAGACGGCTTTTACGGGTTTTAAGAGCTTCGTAGGTAGAACCGGTAACCTCTGCAATAGTAGATACGGAATATCCGTTCAAAACCAGAATACAGTACATTTGATCTTCCGGAGTGAGCCTGCCAAATTCTTTTCTCAACACCTGCAACACTTCTGCAAAAGACCTACGAAGGGTTCGCTGTAGTTCCTGCCTCCTGGCAGAACGCAGGTGTCGAACCGTTTCGGGGCTTTCTTCCAGCTGTACCAACCACTCATACATCGGTGTACTACGTAACCGGGACATTCCCAGAGGAAGTAACCGGTGTTTGATCTCCTCCATCGGGTACGGAATTTCTGAAGAAAAAGAATCCGTACCCGATGGATCTGTCTTCCCTTTTCTCTCAGAAGTTTCCCATGCAGATACGGAATGTGAAAGGGAGTAGCGTCTCTTCATCCACCAGCCACCCAGTACTATCCCTATTGCCATACACAGAAAATGAAAACAAAGTTCTTTCTGACGTCCGGAAAAACCCATAGAAAAAAAACAAAACTGTGAGAAGAGTGGCAAAAAAGAATGACACGGGGAAAAACAGGTTGCAACTCCCGTAAGGTTAGAGATATCTTCCCACAACCGCACGTTACAATCTGTGTTCGTGGCTAAGAAAGAAAGCTTGTATGCCTCCTGATAAATGGCTGAAACATGTTGATGACAAATGTTGTTCTCATGTGTGTATTGTATCCTCTCTCATGAAAAATATTCCAGCCCTATATGTAAAGAGAGAATACACCCCAAAATACAATACTTCATACGTTTCCCCTTTCTACAACATCGAAGGATATTTCCTTTATCCCGGGCAGAAAGTAAAACAATGTGTTTTTATAAAAAATCCCCCCGATGCAATGTTTTTTCGACGTTTCCTTATATACAGACAAAAGAAGCATTTTTCTAAATCCTAACCAACAGGATAAAGCATTCATATCGGTTTTTATTTATACAGTCTCTGGAATATATATGACATAAATATCAGATTAAATATTAATAATCAGCTAAATATACACATACATACATCATAAAAAAAATGAGCCGGACATTCTATATAATATGGGTTAAATCATGATGTAAAGCAGTGGATCGAACTAAAAATTACACCTATATTCACAAAAAAGACACATTCCTGACCACAGGTCACCCCTCCTCCTCCAATTATTTTTCTATCTTTGTTCGATGGTGGTCATACTCCCTTTTTACACAACAGGCCTATGGCAGCCATATCCTTTTCCTGTTTGTTTTGTAACAGAAATGAAACAGATATGTCATGCGTAGCAAACATATACAGTTTATCTTTGCGGCGATTTAAATACACGTTAGAATGATCATCAGAAAAACACTTCTTTTCCTTTTATGGGGGCTGTTAAGTTCCGTGACAGTTTTTTCTCAGAACATCCGGAACAACGAAGACGGGAAACGGCTGGACAAATCCGAGATGGAGACAAAGGACTATATGCCCGAGATCCACGGTACAATACGTGGAAAATTCGAATGGCAGCCACAGATCAGTGCCAGCCGGTTCGAAGTACGCAACGCACGGTTTAGTCTCACTGGCAATGTACATCCGATGGTAGCGTATAAAGCAGAGATTGACCTTTCGGACGAAGGATCGATCAAGATGCTGGATGCATATACCCGTATCTTCCCGGTAGACGATCTCAACTTCACCATTGGCCAGATGCGTGTGCCTTTTACGATTGATGCGCACCGCTCCCCACACCAGCAATACTTTGCCAACCGTTCATTCATTGCCAAACAGGTAGGGAATGTACGTGATGTAGGTGCTACACTGGGATATACACTCCGTCCGGGATTTCCTATTACCCTGGAAGCAGGTGCTTTCAACGGCACCGGACTGACCAATCAGAAAGAATGGCAGGATGACTTCAATTATACCATCAAAGGACAGCTCCTGTTTACCAAAGGGCTGAACCTGACACTGGGGCTGCAATCCATCAAACCTGAAGAAGTCAGAGCCAATATGTACAATGTGGGTACTTTCTATGAATTCTGCGGGTTCCATATTGAAGGAGAATACCTGTACAAACATTACGAGAAAGATGCTTTTAAGAATGTACATGCAGTAAATAGTTTTATCAATTACGACCTGAAACTACCACGGGTATTCCATAAAATGTCGTTCCTGCTGCGCTACGATATGATGACCGATCACAGTGATGCCACAGCAGATGATGAAACCGGCAAATTGAAGATCGACGACTACCAGCGCCAGCGCCTGACCGGAGGTCTCACATTCAGTTTCTCCAAAGCATTTGTTGCGGATATACGCCTCAACTACGAGAAATACTTCTATAAAAGTGGGGGTATCCCAAAAGAGTCGGAACGGGACAAACTGGTGATAGAGTTCATGACGAGATTTTAAATACAGACTTCTATTGTAATCAAAAAAGGGAACATTCTTTATAAATGTCCCCTTTTTTTAATTCTCTTACTCACCTCCTTTTTTCAGAATAACGCTGTTAAACAATCCCACCCTCTTTGTTAAACAATCAATGGGTAGTTGTTTAACAACAAAATATTTTTTATGCACCACGCTTGAAAGGTCTTTTTAGATAAAAACTTGTATTCCATAAAAACGATCTTTATAAGGGATTGGTACGGTTTCTCCAATCGTCTTTCACATAACTATCCGGATAGATTGTATGTTGTACCACACGTCCCTCTTTCTCCCGTATCCAGGTAGCAAACCGTCGTTCTCCTTCATACAGTTCGATCACACGCGCCCCATTGGACAGGTGGTTGTATTCCGTATTTCCTCCGGTAAACCGTCCGTATGTCAGCAGAATATCTTTCCACATCACCGCATAGTCATTGTCGTGATCATGCCCCACGAAAGTTGCCATCACATCCCCAGCTTCCCGCATAGCAGCAAACATTCCGGTATTGATCTGCGGGGCACAAACCTTTTCCATACGTGTACCCCGCAATACAGCAGTCTCGTCAGTAGCCGCATCCCGGTATTCGGGTAGCGGGATATGAAAAAAAGCCAGAGCAGGCAACGGCTCTCCACCGTTACGCCCTTTGTAAGAAGAACTTTGTTGCACATACCACTGCACCTGACCGGTACTCAACCATCCATAGCCTTCTATCCCTTTCAGTGTGGAATAGGCATGAGAATCCATACAATAAAGTAAAGCAGCTTTTTCGTCTCCTTCCGAAGCCAGTACTTCGAGTACATAGTCAGGTGAAGCAGCCTCCCCTCTTTCCGGCATCAGATGCCCCGGTTGCGTACGGATCAGGTCATAGAGTTGTGTACGGGTCATTGCGTGTTCATCGTCATGGTTGCCGAAAGTCACCACAAAAGGGATCTGCCTGCGAACCACCGGTTCCAATACAGTGAGCATGCCTGTATCGGAAGGTTTGGAATAGACCACATCTCCGGTAAAGACCACAAGATCGGGCTGCTCCGCATCCAGGACCTCATTGATACGCTGCAAAGCAATATCAGAGGCTGGGTTTCCATATTGGAAATGAACATCGGTAAACTGTACGATACGGAATTTTTTCTCTTTATTGAACTTCAGCACAGGAGCCTGCGCATACACAGATGTTCCACAAAAGCAGCTTAAAAGTAGCAGATAAAAGATACGTGTCATAGTTTGTCGGTATTTAACAGATATAATTATGGGGTTAAAAAGCCACAGTTTTTTAGTTTCATACATAAAAAGCAATATATTCAAC
>DALZBD010000296.1:0-5515 GCA_031977515.1 Bacteroides sp.
TACAAGTGGATGTTTTCTGAATGTGATATACGTGTAGAGACGCAATACCTTGCGTCTCAGAAACTACAAAAAACAGATCAAAGAAAACAAAAGAAAGAGCGAAGAATACCTTTAATCATTTGTTCATCGCATCAACGGTCAGCGTTAGCCAGATCCCTGACAATTACCAGGAAACTTTCAATAGGTTTCCTATCAGATGATACAGTTATCTCCTTCGGCAGTTCCGGTAAAAGTTACTTTCGTTCACGTTTTCCGAAACGGATATCTGATTGTATTATCCGAAAATAAGATGTACATTTGTGTCCGCAAAACCAGAAATATGATAGATCAGGGGACTATAGACCGTATTCTCGATGCCGCCCAGATTGTGGATGTAGTATCGAAGTTTGTGACGCTGCGTAAACGCGGCATCAACTATACCGGTCTGTGCCCTTTCCACAACGAAAAAACTCCCTCTTTCAGTGTCTCTCCGGCCAAAGGGCTGTGCAAATGTTTCAGCTGTGGCAAAGGTGGCAATGCGGTTCATTTCATCATGGAGCATGAGCAGCTCTCCTATTACGAAGCACTTCGTTTCCTGGCCAAAGAATACAACATTGAGATCCAGGAAAGAGAACTGACTAATGAAGAGAAACAGGCGCAGAACGTAAGGGAAAGTATGTTTGTGGTGAATAATTTCGCCCGTGACTACTTCCGTAATATCCTCACCAACCATGTAGATGGCAAGAGTATCGGTCTGGCCTATTTCCGCCAGCGTGGTTTCCGGGACGATACGATCGAAAAATTCCAACTGGGATTCAGTATCAACGACCGGGACGCACTTTGCAAAGAAGCTATCCGGAAAGGATTCAAAAAGGAGTTTCTGGTCAAGACCGGACTGGCCTATGAGACTGATGAAGGAAAGTTGCGCGATCGTTTCTGGGGCAGGGTGATCTTTCCGGTACATACACTTTCCGGAAAGGTCGTGGCTTTTGGAGGACGTATCTTAGGAACAGATAACAAGAAGCTGGCCAAGTATGTCAACTCGCCCGAATCGGAGATCTACCACAAAAGCAGTGAACTCTACGGGATCTATTTTGCCAAACAGGCGATCGTGAAACAAGATCGCTGTTTCCTCGTGGAAGGATATACGGACGTGATCTCAATGCATCAGTCCGGCATTGAAAACGTTGTATCTTCTTCGGGTACCGCCCTGACACCGGGACAGATCCGACTGATCCACCGGTTTACGAATAACATCACTGTACTTTACGACGGCGACAAAGCCGGGATCAAGGCTTCTATCCGGGGAATTGATATGCTGTTGGAAGAGGGAATGCACATCAAAGTAGTATTGCTGCCCGACGGTGAAGATCCGGACTCTTTCGCACGGAAGCACAACGCAAGTGACTTTCAGAGTTACATCACCGCCCACGAAGTAGACTTCATCCGCTTCAAGACCAACCTGTTGATGGATGAAGCCGGAAAAGACCCTTTGAAACGCGCGGAACTGATCAATGATATCGTACGAAGCATTTCAGTGATCCCGGAAGCGATCGTCAGATCGGTCTATATCAAGGAGTGTAGTCAACTGCTACACGTGGAAGAAAAATTGTTGGTGGCGGAAGTAGCCAAACTGGTAACCAAGCTGAACGAAAAGGATTATAATAAACCCACGCAGACTTCTTCACAGCAACCGGCTGTATCCCCGGAGGGGCAGCCACCTGCTGAACTTGCACCTTATCAGGACAACTACCAATCTTATATCCCACAGGAAGGAAAAGAGAAACGGGAGTTTTATCAGGCGGAACGCCTGATCATACAGATACTAATACGTCACGGAGAAAAGGTCATGTTCAAAATAGATGGCGAAGAAGGAGAAGAAAGCAAAGACTTCACCGTCATCGAATACATAGACCATGACCTGAAAGAGGATGAACTGTCTTTTCACCATCCATTACACCGTCAGATACTGGCAGAAGCCCTCGAACATCTCACAGATGAAGGATTTGTGGCAGAGCGCTATTTCATGGCTCACCCGGATCCGGTGATCAGCCGTCTGAGTGTAGAACTGATCGACAACAGATACCAACTTAGTAAATACCACTCCAAAACCCAAACTCTGGTAGAAGAGGCGGATCGTCTGATGGAACTGGTTCCCATGTTGATGGTAAACTTCAAGTATGCGATCGTGACCGAAGAAGTAAGCCAGCTGCACAAAGCGCTTCAGGATCCTGCCATAGCCAATAACGAAGAAAAATGCAACGAAATCATCAAACGTTATATGGAAATGCGGGAAATACAGAATGCCTTAGCCAAACGATTAGGTGACCGGATCATCTTCCCTTCCTGACGCTTTGCTATTTAAGATGTACTGATTATTCCCTATGGTCATGACCCCTTGATTGATTATTGACACTAAGGAATGTTTACGATGTACAACTGAAATTAGATGTATATAGTAGATCTAATCGTAAATGAGTAGCGCGAGCCCCCCAATGATTCAAACTTAGAGACTATTTATATCCGAAGGAAAAAATCGTAAATTGTCAAATCGTAGATCAAAAAGATACTCCCCCGGTATGGCGGATCAGATTCATAAACTCTTCCCGCGTCTTAGCCTGGTTGAAAGCTCCTGTAAAGTCGGAGGTTGTGGTCACAGAGTTCTGCTTCTCCACCCCGCGCATCTGCATACACATGTGTTTGGCTTCTACCACTACCATCACTCCCAGCGGATTCAGTGTCTCTTGAATACACTCCTTGATCTGAAGAGTAAGCCGTTCCTGCACCTGTAGACGGTGTGAATAGATATCTACCACACGGGCTATCTTGCTGAGGCCTGTAATGTATCCATTGGGAATATATGCCACATGAGCCTTACCGTAGAAAGGAAGCATGTGGTGTTCGCACAGAGAGAAGAAATCAATGTCTTTCACAATCACCATCTGGCTATAAGGCTCCTGAAACCGTGCGGAACGAAGAACTTCATGAGGATCCATGCGATAACCCTTGGTCAGGGTAAGCATCGCTTTGGCTACACGGTGCGGAGTCCTGAGCAATCCTTCCCGTTCGGCATCCTCTCCCAGGAGGGTCAATATACTTTTATAATGGCTCTTCAATTCCTCCATGACAGGAGACAGTTCCTCTTTTTCAGACATAGTGTGTTTATAACTGGATTGTGATTTGTTCTTTTACGATAGATGCTTCCCGAAACATCCCCGTACTCCTGAGCTGACGCATCGCTGCATCTGCCTCCTCGATACTACGGAAATCGCCTACCCTGCATAGCCAGCGGGGAGAGACAAAAGAGGTATATACCTTCATCTCCGGGAAATAGCTTTTCACCCGATTGCCAATGGTTTGTGCCTGATCGCGTGCCTCGCGGGAATTATTACCTGCGTATACCTGTACACGATATCCGGAGACCTTCAGCACTCCATCGCTACCCAGGTTCTGTCTTCCGACCAACGCTTCCAGACGGGGGTCCTGATGAATGGTGACCCGACCTTGTCCGGGTTCATAACGCTGCAGGTCACGTACGATATTCCGATCCTGTGCAGCCACAGACAAGGAGATACCCGAAAAGAGCAGCATACATATACCAAACAGATAATTTCTCATATACAATAGAGGTAAAAGTCTGCCCGGGAAAGATGATCCCGGACAGACCAAGTTATATCATGCGTTAAAATGCGTCGATGATAGCTTTAAAGTCTGCGACTTTCAAAGAAGCACCACCAATCAGACCACCGTCTACATCCGGATTTGCAAACAATTCGTTTGCATTGGAAGCATTACAGCTTCCTCCGTACAGGATAGAAGTGTTGTCTGCAATCTCCTGACCATATTTGTCTACAATGGTAGAGCGGATGTAAGCGTGGATCTCCTGAGCTTGTGCAGAAGTAGCCGTCTTGCCTGTACCAATGGCCCATACCGGCTCGTAGGCCAATACAACCTTAGAGAAATCTTCGGCAGAAAGACTGTACACGGAAGCCAGCTGTGCAAACACCACTTCGTTCTGCTTTCCGGCTTCACGCTCTTCCAGCACCTCACCGATACAGAAGATCGGAGTGAGTCCGTTGGCCAGAGCCAGTTTCACCTTTTCGGCGAGGATCTCAACAGTTTCTCCGTAATACGCACGACGCTCTGAGTGACCAAGGATCACATATTTTGCTCCCGTAGAGGCTACCATAGCGGCAGAGATCTCACCGGTATAAGCTCCGGATTCTTTGTCTGCACAGTTTTCTGCTCCGACACCGATCTTTGCAGCATCTACCAACGGAGTGACAGAAGCCAGGTGGATGAATGGGGTACAGATCACTACATCGCAATTGGGTTTTTCAGCAGCCAACGCTTCGTTCAAAGATGTAGCCAACTCGATTCCCTCCTGGAGGGTTTTGTTCATTTTCCAATTTCCTGCAACAATGTTTTTTCTCATTTTGTTTTTAATTAAAGGATTTATATCAGATGTCTCTTCTTCATTTTCCGTTTTCTTTCTCTTGATAAAGAAGAAGTCTATAGCCAGCACCAGCAACAGAGGAACAACAAACCAAAGGAATACTTTTCCGATCGTAGAAGCATCGCTTTGCACGGTCAGCTGTCCCAGTTCCAGATTCTCCAACCTGTCATTCAATACATACTCATCCGGTATACGTGCATTGCTCCATTTATGGAGGATCACCCCATCGCGAAGTAACAGCAATCCGGGATTGGCACGGATGATGGTTTTCAGTGTTATATCATCGACATGACAGAAAGGATACTCCGCTCCGGTGCGATCCCGCCACGACTCAATCTCATCTTCCGGCGAAGAGGTCAATGCATAAAATCCATATCCATATTCCTGGCTGTAGTCATAGATCTCGTTGATCAGGTCGATACGGCTGTCATCGGCCCATTCTACCCGATGCACAACCAGCAGGAACGTATAGCCCGGATCGCCCAGCACCACATCCGTAATGTCTTCACCGCTTTCTGTCTCTATCAGAGAGAAATCATGTATGGGCGGTTCATACCCTTTTTCCAATACAATATCTCTCCTGTCTACAAACTGCCAGCTACTGTCTTCATACGGATAATCTTCCAGAGAGAATTCCCGTTGTTGTCCCTCCTTCTCCAGGATAAACACGGTCTCGATGACCGGCGGCTGAGCACCTTCAGGTATCTCCATGGCCGCCTCAATGTCTGTTCCGATGCGGTAGGGACGGAAATCCAGTATCGGCAGATAACGCAGGCAATAAAAGGACACAAAAAAGATAAAGATCAATGTGTACATAGACACCAACCATTCGGTCTTGCGACTGATAAAACGCACCATCAGCTTCCGCCACCGGAACACCGCTACAGCCGCGATCAGAAGAAATACATTCTTCCAGAAGGTCTGCCAGTTGGTCAGTATCCAGGCATCTCCGAAACATCCGCAGTCGGATACCGGATTGGCAATCGCCAGATAGAGCGTAAGTGGTGTCATAAAGAGCATCAGCAGCAATGCAAGAGTGACCGCCAGGTGCTTACGGATACCAAAAAACAAAAAGACCCC
>DALZBD010000297.1:0-5515 GCA_031977515.1 Bacteroides sp.
ATTACTGAATTGATATATATCAGTAAAGTTTTTAATATAAAAAATATAGGGCAACCGCACCAAAATTAAAAATCTCACTTTTGAGTTCTGCAAGAGAGGGATTTAAAATATTTCAAAAAGTAAACCTATTCATAGCACACTGAAACAGAGATAATGATTTTGGTGCATTTGCCCTACCCAGAACAGAGATTGGATGCATAGTGTTTTTATTCTCTTTTAATAAACAGATAGTATGAATGTCTATTTTATATCGGGAATGTGTGTAAACTGTCAGGTGTTTGATGGCATTGAACTTCCCTCCGGGTTTCAAAAGAAATATATAGAATGGCGTATGCCCACTGGAGAAGAGACGTTGCTGGAGTATGCGCAGATCATGGCGGAAGAAATAGACAGGGAGCTTCCTTTTATACTTGTGGGCTATTCTTTGGGCGGAGTAGTCATGCAAGAGATAAACCGCTTTCTGAGTCCGGTAAAAAATATTCTGATCTCTTCCATAAAGAGCAAAGAAGAGATACCTTATCTGTTCCGTGTAGCGAAGGCCAGTCATATCCCGGAATATATACCCAAAGAATTGTATGTGACCAATAAGAGCCTTTCTTCTCTTTTTATACGACTGGTATATAATATGTCGGGTGAGGAGGTCCTGAAATATGTATCGTATACTTCACCTGCATACATGAAGTGGGCTACTTGCCAGATCACAAACTGGCAACCGAAAATGGAATGTGACAATCTCTATCACATTCATGGAACCAAAGATCAGATATTCCCTTACAGGCTGGTAAAAGATTTATATGTTACCATAGAAGGAGGAGATCATCTGATGGTAATGAAAAGACCGGCCGATGTAGGTCAGGCGATATCAAGAATACTTCTGTCTGAATAAAAGGAGGTTGTCGAATGAAGAAAATAGGGAAGATAGGTCTGCTTACGCTTTTTTCTTTCTTGTTGGTGCTTCTGGCGTCAGGCTATATTTATCTTACAAAATCAGCTTACTGGAAGATACCCAGGAATGAACGCGAGGAAATGGTCGCTGTGATAAAAGCTGCTCCTGCTCTGCCTGACAGATTTTATGAGTTGTATAACAAGGTGTATTCTCAATCTTTGGAAAAGGGACAATTCTATTATTTCCTGAAAAGAAATAAAGGTTTCTCTGAATGTCCGTGCCGGATAGCTGCTTATCATGTGTCTCTTTTATCTCCTCTATATGGCGTTGGGTATGTCAGTGTGGCGTTTTGGTTAGAAGATAAGGTCAGCCAGAAAGAGTGTCTGAATTATTATGTATCCAAACAGGATTTTACTTCCCGGATCTTTGGGCTCTCCCAGGCTTCTGAGTTCTATTTCGATAAACCAATGGAGCAATTGACTGATCGTGAAACAGTCGAACTGATCCTGATGATGCGTAATCCTTCTTATTTTGATAAAAGAAGGTATAGTGATCGACTGGATAGATATGTGGATGAAACGATGGATAGGATTGGATTGTAGTTTTCCTATTCTTTGTGAGGGAGAATTTTCCATCACAAAGAATAGGAAAGGTCCGGCAATCAGGGACTTACTCTACATAATTTTTCTTTTATTTTCTTCAGTCGATAAGATATCGTTTGAGGGTGTAAACCCAGAAGTTCTCCAACGGCTTTATAAGAGTTGCATTCGGCATAGAGGATTATTGTCTGACGCTCTGTCGCGGTGAGGTTCCAGATTTTGCGAATCAGGAAGGAACCTTCATTCTCCCGGGTTTCCGGATGATACTCCTGTTCTACTTTCTGAAAGTTTTCTTTCAGGAAATTCAGTTGTTGTTTGGTTATAGACATATTTCAGGTATTTAGTGTAAAATGCGAAATGGGGAATGGGGAATGAATCACTTTGTACAGGCTATTCCGGGAATATTGCACATACATCCTCCATGTATGGCAGCAAGCCAATTGCCGGATAAACTTATTTGTATCCATATTCTTTTGTTTTACTATCTCAAAAGTAGATATTCGGGCAGTCACAGAGAAGAAAAAAGAGGATGCCACAATGACAATGGTGCCATTGTCATTGTGGTCAGAAAAATAAGATCAAATGTGAACTGATACCTGGCTTGTCAATCTTATGGATGGGTTGATCGGGTGGAATTCGTCATTGGTCGATAAGAAAGGATGCTGCAATCATATTTTTACTACTTTTGCAGCATATTAATCTTCTGTATCAATATGTATATATTTTATCTTTTCAGGAAAACGTTTCTTTTTCTCTTATTGTGTCTGTTCTCTGTAACCTGTGCTATATTCGCTCAGGAAAAGAAATACACTGTCAGTGGAATTGTTTCCGATGCAGCCAATGGAGAGGATCTCATCGGTGCCAGTATTCAGGTAACTAATACCCGTACAGGGGTGGTAACTAATACGTATGGATTTTATTCACTCAGTCTGTCGGCCGGTGAGTATGTACTGCGTTTTTCTTATATAGGTTATATCAGTCGGGATATTCCCGTGGAACTCTATGCAGATACGAAAATAAACATCGCTCTTGAGGTCAATGCCCGCGAGCTGGAAGAGGTCGTGGTGACTGCCGAAGGGAAAAATGCCCATGTGACCCGTCCCGAGATGGGGAAGGATCGATTGACCATGCAGCAGATCAAATCCATTCCGGCACTGATGGGAGAGGTGGACGTGATCAAAGCGTTGCAATTGCTGCCCGGTGTGCAGGCTACTTCCGAAGGATCATCGGGATTCAGTGTACGTGGAGGAAGTCACGACCAGAACCTTATTCTGCTGGATGAAGCTACGGTCTACAGTGCATCACACCTGATGGGGTTTTTCTCGGTATTCAACAACGATGCGATCAAGGAGGTGACGCTTTACAAAGGAGATATCCCTGCAACGTTCGGAGGCAGGCTGTCTTCTCTGATGGATATACGTTCGCGCGATGGAAACAACCAACGCTTTTCGGGAACAGGAGGGATCGGTCTGATCTCCAGCCGTCTGACGCTGGAAGGACCGTTGGGGACGGAAAAGTCTTCTTTTATTGTATCCGGACGGCGTACGTATGCCGATCTCTTTCTGAAATTGTCGAATGACGAGGACATGCGGAACTCCACCCTCTATTTCTATGACATGAATGCCAAACTCAATTACCGGATCAATGATAAGAACCGACTCTATCTGGCAGGATATTTCGGGAAAGATAAATTTGCCACCCGTTTTGCTGAGATGAACTTTGGCAACAAGACAGTGACTGCCCGCTGGAATCATATCTTCTCGCCGAAACTTTTCTCCAATTTCACGCTGGTGGGGAGTACCTATGATTACTATATGGCTTATGAGGCCAATGCACAGATGCAGCAGGACTGGAAATCCCGCATGCAGGATTATGGAGTGAAAGCGGATTTCTCGTACCATCCGAGTATCCATCATCATGTGAAATTTGGCTACAACCTGCTTTATCATCGCTTTATTCCCGGTGAAGGGGGAGGAAAAGGAGAGGATGCTATTGTGGGTCGTATCTCTTTTCCCAGAGAATATGCATTGGAGAGTGCCTGGTATGCGGCTGCCGAAAGTGATATCACACGTAAACTGAAATTGAAATACGGGTTGCGCTTTTCTCTGTTTCAGAATATAGCCAATGGAGAAGAGGTAAACTACCTGAAGGATTATGAAGTGGAACGTACGGAAACTTACAAAAGGGGTAAGTTTTATAAGAATCAGTTCCAGTTTGAGCCTCGTCTAGGAGCGGTGTATGTGATCGATGATGTACAGTCCGTAAAAGGGGCTTATTCACGTACGGCACAGTATATTCAACTGGCTTCCAATTCTGCTGCCGGTTCTCCGCTGGATGTCTGGTTTCAGAGTTCGCCCAATATCAAACCGCAGTTGTGCGATCAGTTTTCTCTGGGGTATTTCCGCAATTTCCTGAACGACCGTTATGAAGCATCGGCAGAGCTTTATTACAAGAATATGAAGAATGTCATTGACTTCAAGGATCACGCGCAATTGATGTTGAACAGTGACCTGGAGCAGGAGGTGCGTTTCGGGAAAGGGTATTCTTACGGATTGGAAATGATGGTACGTAAAAACGATGGCAGGCTCAACGGGTGGGTGAGCTATACGTGGTCGCACAGCCGCAGGAAGATCGATGAGATCAATGACGGTGCGTGGTATCGGTCGCCGTACGACAAACCGCACAACCTGTCTGTTGTAGCCAATTATGAATTGAACCGTAAGTGGACCGTATCTGCCAACTGGGTCTTTGCCAGTGGTACTCCTGTGACTTATCCGACAGGGCGATACCTTGTAGAGAACAATTATGTACCCATCTATTCGGGACGCAATGAATATCGCTATCCGGCCTATCACCGGCTCGATCTGTCTGCTACGTGCCAGTTGACCAAGCCGGGGAAGAAGTTCAAACACGAACTCAACTTCTCTTTGTACAATGCATACGGACAAAAGAATCCCTGGATGGTCATTTTCCGTCAGGAAGACGATCAGCCGGATGTCTCTTATGCGGAGATGGTATACTTGTTTACCTTTATCCCGTCTATTACCTGGAATTTTACTTTCTGATCCCTTTAATTGTTTATCTTATGAAATATATATATTCTATGCAAACCGGAAATATCCTGCGCTGTCTGGCTATAGTGTGGGTATCTGTTTTCTTTCTGTCTGCCTGTACCGAACGTATCTCTATCCGTACGGAGGATGCTGCTGAGCGGCTTATAATCTACGGATACATCACTACCGAAACGAAGAGCCATGCCATACGTATTACACGTTCGACGGGTTATTTCGCTACTACTCGTCCGCCTGCGATCAGTAGAGCCACTGTTACTCTCTCTGACGGGGAAAACACCTTTTTATTGACGGAAGATCCGGACGAGCCGGGTACTTACCTCACCGAAACAAACGTATATGGTGTGGAGGGAAAGACGTATTCGCTGTATGTAGCGGTTGATTTCGATGGCGATGGTATAGACGAGGAGTATGAGGCGGTTTCTTACCTGCCTTTCGCAGCGGAGATTGATGAAGTAGGATTGCGTCCGGCAGAATATTTTGATGACCGTATTGAAGTACTTTTCACAGGACGATTGCCCGACAATGAAGAGAACTTCCTGAGTATCTATCTCTACCGCAACGATGTGTGGATAACTGATTCGTTAGTCAATTTCTCTATTATAGACGATGAATACATCGATAAAAAAGAACTGGAGAATGTTCCCTGTTATTACATGGATCAGGAAAAAGAGAACTTTGTACTCAAAAACGGAGATAAGGTTACTTTGCAGGTGAATTCGATCACTGAGGAATATGCGCGTTTTCTGGAGGATGCTCAGAGTGAATTGTATGGGTCGAATCCATTGTTCGGTGGGCCACCCGCCAACATCCCCTCCAATGTAAAGGCGAGAGATAACCGTAATCAGACGCCGATCTCGGGATTCTTTTCGGCTTATTCTTTCTGCCAGGGCAGTACGGTCTATCAGGAGGAATGAGACCAGAGGCGTCGGGAGCCTATCCATCTGTTTTTGTATAGT
>DALZBD010000298.1:0-5501 GCA_031977515.1 Bacteroides sp.
AGGAAACGCATCCTGCATACGTTGCTCTGTTCTGTAGGCACTCCTGCGGAGAGTGAAACGATGATCCTGCGCATGGAACAGGAGGGCATTCTCGGAGATGAACATCCGACAGAAGAGATCCGCGCCACCTTGCAGAAGTCTCTGTCGCTGCCTCAGGTAGCGGAGTGGTATACCAAAGACTGGAAACTCTTCAACGAGTGTACCATACTCTACAAAGAGCACGGAAAGTCGCGCAGCCGACGCCCCGACCGGGTAATGATCCGGGAAAAAGAAGCGGTAGTGGTAGACTTCAGCTTCGGCGACCCTAAAGAGACAGACCGGAAAAAGATAGAAGCACATATAGAACTGCTCGTGCGCATGGGATACCAGCACATTACCGGATATGTCTGGTATGTGGAAAAGGAACAGATAGAAAAAATAAGCGAGATCAACCGTTAAAACATACAGAATAGCATGGAAACTTTCCTCAAACAGGTTGCACAGGATCTCTTCGCCAAGAAAGGAACCGATCTTTCGGAAGTGGCGGTTGTATTTCCCAACAAACGCGCAGGACTGTTCTTCAACCGATACCTCTCGGAACTGTCGGACAAGCCGATCTGGGCTCCTGCCTACCTCACCATCAGCGAACTGTTTACCTCGCTCTCCCCGATACGGGAGGCCGACCCCATCCGCCTGATCTGCGGACTTCACGAGATATTCTGCAAAGAGACCCAAAGCGAGGAGACACTGGACGATTTTTACTTCTGGGGCGAACTGTTACTGAAAGATTTCGATGATGTAGACAAAAACCTGATCCATGCAGACAAGCTGTTCAGAAACCTACAGGACCTGAAAGTACTGGACAGCTACGACGAACACCTCGAACCGGAGCAGGTAGAGGCCATCCAACAGTTTTTTGATAATTTCTCCCAGGAGAAACGTACCTACATCAAAGAGAAGTTTATCTCGCTCTGGGACAAGCTGGGAGACATCTATCGCCACTACCGGAGAAGCCTGTTGCAGGAAGGTATCGGCTACGAAGGCATGATACAACGACTGGCCATTGAGCAGTTGAATACCAGTGACCTGAGTTTTGAAACGTATGTGTTTGTAGGCTTCAACGCTCTCAACCGGGTAGAATCCCGGTTGTTCAAAGAACTTCGTGATCAGGGAAGAGCCCTGTTCTACTGGGACTACGATATATTCTACACCCGGCTGCCCGAATTCCGGCACGAAGCAGGAATCTTCCTCAACAGCAACCTCAAAGAGTTTCCCAACGAACTACCCGAAACGTATTTCGACTCGCTGCGGAAACCCAAAAATATCCGTTACATAGCTTCTGCCACGGAAAATGCCCAGGCCAGATACCTGACCCAATGGGCCCGGGAACTGGAGGGAGAAAACGAAGAAGAAAATGCGGTGGTGTTGTGCAACGAGAGTATACTTTTGCCCCTGTTGCATGCCCTTCCGGAAGACATTAAGAACATCAACCTGACCATGGGTTTTCCGCTGTCGCAGACTCCGGTACACAGCTTCATCAACAGCATACTGGAATTGCACATTGCAGGCTACGACCGGAAAACAGGATATTTCATCTACGAGTATGTACAAAAAGTATTGCGCCATCCCTATGTACGTCAACTCTCTATTGCTGCTCTGTCACTGGATCAGGAACTCACACGTACCAATCGCTTCTATCCCTATCCGGCTGAATTGCAGAAGGATCGTCTGCTCGAGGTGCTGTTTACCCCTGTTGCCCATTCGGAGAAACTATGCCGGTTGCTGCTGAAAGTGATCCGGGAAGTCACCCCGCTCCACCGGCAGCAGGAAGAGGAAAAACAGATCTTTACCCAGCTATACAAAGAGGCCCTTTTCAAAGCATATACTCTCATCAACCGCATGCTGGGACTCATAGAAAAAAGAGAATTATCGATCCGTCCGGAGACCCTCACCCGCCTGCTCAACCAATTGCTGGGCAGTACCGCGATCCCTTTCCGCGGAGAACCTGCCATAGGGATGCAGATCATGGGAGTACTGGAGACCCGTAACCTGGACTTCCGCAACCTGCTCGTGCTTTCGCTCAACGAAGGTACATTGCCCAGGAAAGGAGGAGATTCTTCTTTCATTCCTTATTCCCTGCGACGTACATTTGGTATGTCCACCGTGGAGCATCAGAATGCCATCTATGCCTACTACTTCTACCGGCTGATCCAGCGGGCAGAGCAGGTTACACTGGTATACCATACAGGGTCCGACGGGATGAGCAAAGGAGAGAAGTCGCGCTATATGTGGCAATTGCAACTTGAGTTGCCGTACGAGCTCCGGCAATATTACCTCGAAGCCCCTATCAGCCTGCAAAGTGCCCCCTACCTGACAGTAAAGAAAGACACCGTCATGATCCATCACCTGCGTGAAACCTATCGGGCGGAAAAAGAGAAACCCGTGATCTTTTCACCTTCGGCACTCAACACCTATCTCGACTGCCGGATGAAATTTTATTTCCGCTACGTGGCCGGACTGAAAGCCCCACAGGAAGTATCTGCAGAGATTGATTCTGCCAAATTCGGTACCATCTTTCACAAAGCAGCCGAATGGGTCTATCAGCAACTGACGACCCGCGGACAAGAAATACGAAAAGAGGATATCGAACGCCTGCTGAACGATGAGTTTGCCCTGAGCAACATCGTAGACCGTGCTTTCAAGAAAGAGTTTTTCCTCTCTCCGGAAGATGAAAAAGCAGTGTACAACGGTATACAGCTGATCAACTCCAAGGTGATCGTATTCTATCTGCGCCAGCTGCTTCGCAACGATCTGATGTATGCACCCTTCGAAATGGTATCGATGGAAAAGAGAGTTTCCGAAACCATCACCGTCCGGACCAGTCAGGGAGAGATAAACCTGTGTATCGGAGGAACCATCGACCGGGTAGATCGCAAAGGAGATACCATACGGGTAGTGGACTACAAAACAGGAGGCAGCCCAAAATCTCCCATGCACATCGAACAACTGTTTACCCCGGCGGAAAAAAGACCCGGATATGTCTTTCAGACATTTCTGTATGCAGCCATTATGAACCGGCAACAGACAGCCTGTAAAATAGCTCCGGCCCTATTGTACATACACAAGGCCGCTTCGGAAGAGTACTCCCCGATCATAGAGATTGGAGAAGGAAAGAAAAAAACACCTGTTTCCGACTTTTCGGTAATAGAAGAGGAATTTCGTGGATCCCTATATGACCTTCTGGAAGAAATATTCCGTGAAGAAGAGGCATTCACACAGACCGAGTTTCTTTCTTCCTGTGCCTATTGCGATTTCAGAGGATTGTGCAAAAAATAACTGCCTGGTATCCTTTTTATCGAAGCACCAGGCAGCAACTACTTATTAAAACCCAAAGCTAAAACTATTTTATATCAATCTTTCAACGGAATAGAGAAATAGAAGACAGAGCCTTCACCCTTTACAGAATCAAACCAGAGCTTTCCGCCATTTTTCATCACAAAGTCCTGGCACAAAAGCAATCCCAATCCGGAACCTTCTTCGTTATTGGTACCGAAAGTACTGTAATGCGTATCGGTATGAAGAAGTTTCTTCTGATTCTCTTCATCGATCCCGCACCCGGAGTCACGTACGCTCACGATGGCTTCATTGTCTTTTCTCTCTACACTGACAAGCACCTCAGAACCTTCGTTGCTGAATTTGATCGCATTGCTGATCAGGTTTCTCACTACGGTTTTGATCATATCAATATCCGCACACACCAGTAAAGATTCAGTAGCCTCAAATTTGATCTGGATTTTTTTCAGACCCGCCACCATAGTAAAGATCTCGATCACCCCTTCGACTACTTCCGTGATATCAATATCCTGATAGACGACTTTCAGTTTACCGATCTGACTTTTGGTCCACTTGAGCAGGTTGTCCAACAGAGCAAACACATCCTCAGTGGTCTGATTGGCCATCACAAGCATTTCCATCATTTCAGGTCCGATCACCGTACTCTTCAGATTCAGGATCAGCATATTCAACACCATTTTGATCGATCCCATCGGCGATCTCAGGTCATGCGCAATTACAGAATAGAGTTTGTCACGTCCCATGATCGTCTTTCTCAACTCTTCTGTCTGAGCGAGGATAATTCTTTTGGCTGCAACCAACGAGATCTGGTGTGTGATACGAATGATAAGCTCTTCTTTATTGAAAGGCTTGGAGATAAAGTCATTTCCCCCCACATTGAACCCTTTCACTATATCTGCCGTACTGTTGAGTGCTGTCAGGAATATAATAGGTATTTCAGCCGTCTCCGGCTTGCTTTTCAATATCTGGGCCACCTCAAAACCGGAAAGATCGGGCATCATGACATCCAGCAGGATCAGGTCGGGCCTCTCCTGTTCTACTGCATCCAACCCTTGCTGACCATTGTTTGCCGTGACGATATTAAATCCTTCGTTTTTGAGAAGGACCTTCAGCAACAACACATTGGACATAACGTCGTCAACGATAAGTAGTTTATATTCCGAAGGATTAATTTTCATGTGTATAGTTCTTATTTTTGTGATTATTCTTTAGATTCGGTGTTCTTTGAAATATTCGATCATCCGGATAAGTCCCTCTTCCAGTTCTATAGACGGAGACCAGTGTAGCTTTTCTCTGGCTTGCGTGATATCAGGCTGTCGCTGCTTGGGATCATCGTGAGGCAGAGGTTTGAATACGATCTCCGACTTCGAACCGGTCAGGTTGATGACCTTCTCTGCCAACTCCAACATAGAGAATTCATTGGGATTACCGATATTCACCGGTCCGGTAAATTCATCTTCCGTAGCCATCATACGTATCATTCCTTCGATCAGATCATCGATATACTGAAAGCTGCGCGTCTGCTTACCTGTACCATATATAGTTATGTCTTCATTCTTCAAAGCCTGTACCACAAAATTGGATACTACCCTGCCGTCATTTGCCAACATACGGGGACCGTAGGTATTGAATATACGTATCACCTTAATACGCACGTTGTTCTGACGATGGTAATCCATAAACAGTGTCTCCGCGCAACGCTTTCCTTCATCGTAACAGGAACGGATACCGATCGGGTTCACATGGCCCCAGTAACTCTCAGGCTGTGGATGGATCATCGGATCACCATATACTTCACTGGTAGAAGCCTGCAATATCTTTGCATTTACCCTCATCGCCAGCCCCAGCATATTGATCGCGCCCATTACCGAAGTCTTGATGGTCTGTATAGCATCATATTGATAATGTACCGGAGAAGCCGGACAAGCCAGATTATATATCTCATCTACTTCCGCACTGTATGGGTAAGTGACATCATGTCTTACAAACTCAAAATGATGATTACCCATTAGATGAAGAATGTTCTCTTTCGAACCGGTGAACAGGTTGTCCAGACAGATCACATCATGCCCGTCTTCTACCAACCTTGTACAAAGATGCGAACCGATAAATCCGGCACCGCCACTGACCAATATTCTTTTCATTTAGTTTTGTTACTCGTTCGAATA
>DALZBD010000299.1:0-5498 GCA_031977515.1 Bacteroides sp.
TGCTAAAGTTTTATACAATTATCAAACCAGTTCCAAGCCGTTTAATTACAAAGATGACATTTTCTCACAAATGGTATTCTCTGTACCCACAAAAATGGCAGATCCTTTCCCTGGTGTAAAGGGGCATCCTGAGTTTGATCAATATATTGGTAAATATTTTGATGATCAAAACCCAATTGCATTATTAGACAAAGGCGGACGTAACAAAACGATGAAACATGATGTATGGATGACAGGTAGCGCAGACCTTACATTCACTAAGAACTGGAAAGCCCGTGTAGATTTTACTTATAATCTAAATTATTCCAATAATTCAAATTATAGAAAATCTATTGACATGATGACGTTTCTGTTTGCTCCGTCCACCGGAAATACAAACGGTGATTATTACGAACGTAGAAATGACAATAAAGATTACTATTCATTCAATGCATATACCGAATACGAAAACACATTCGCCGGTAAGCACTATCTGAAAGGAATGGTAGGTTACAATCAGGAGTTAACCAAATACAATTACTTTTATGGAAGGAAGTATACCATATTGTTGCCAGAGCTACCTACCTTGTCCTTAGGGACAGGACAGAATCAAGTAGCAGAATCCGGATACGAATGGGCACTGCGAGGAGCTTTCTTCCGACTGAATTATATTTATGATAACAGATATTTATTTGAAGTCAACGGACGATACGACGGAACATCCCGTTTTCCTTCAGATGATCGTTTCGTATTCTTACCTTCTTTTTCTGCCGCATGGCGTATTTCAGAAGAAGCATTTATGCAGTCTACCCGTAATTGGCTCGACAATTTGAAGCTTCGTGCTTCATATGGAGTATTGGGTAACCAATTATTAACATCCAGTAGTTGGACAGGAAACAGAAGATATTATCCCTATATCCCAATCATGTACTCTCACCCTGATTTAGGAAAGAACTGGCTTTTCAATAGCAATAGCAGAACTCCCAATGTAGACCCGGCCTATCTTGTAACTGAAAACCTAACCTGGGAGAAAGCTGCGACGATCAACACAGGTATTGATCTGACTTTGTTTAATCAACGGTTGGATGTGTCGTTCGACTGGTATCAGCGAACCACTTCAGATATGCTAATGATGAAAATATATCCGGGTGTTTTAGGAGCTACCGCTCCACCAGTGAACGGAGCCGACTTACGTACGCGTGGTTGGGAGATCATTCTCAAATGGAATGACAAAATTGGTAAAGATTTTCGTTACGACATTGCTTTGATGTTATCCGACTCACAGGCAGAGATCACAAAGTATGACAATGAATCCGGCAATATTGACGACTACTACGTTGGAAAGAAATATGGAGACATCTGGGGATATACTACTGACCGCCTTTTTACCCGGGACGATTTTGATATAACTCTCGACGATAATGGTAAGGAAATATTTAATCTTAAAAAAACTATTCCCAATCAGGACAAAATAGGTAAAAACTGGGCACCGGGTGACGTAAAATACAAAAACATCACTGATGATGATGTAGTTAATGACGGGAACCGTACTCTTGACAACCCTGGAGACTTGAAAGTGATTGGTAATACGACTCCTCGTTATCAGTATGGTATCACAGCCAATATGTCTTATAAGAATTTTTGGGCAAATATATTTTTCCAGGGAATAGGTAAGCGTGATTTTTTTCCAGAAAATCAACAATGGTGGCCCGCTCCGACTCAGCATTACAATACCCAAAAATGGTTTGTGAAAGATTCGTGGAGTGAAGATAACCCGGATGCCTATTTTTACCGTCCGCTCACAGGAGGGACTAAAAACCGCGAAAAACAGACCCGTTATCTACAGGATGCTTCTTATCTGCGTTTGAAGAATTTGACTCTTGGATATAATTTACCTCGTATATGGCTCAACAAGATCGGGATTTCACAGGCTTCCGTATATGTAAGTGGAGAAAACCTCCTCACATTCACTCCATTAAAGGGCGCAATTGATCCTGAAGCTGTAGAAAAGAAAGGAGAAATGGTATATCCATTCCAAAGAACATATTCTATTGGCCTTAATGTAACCTTTTAAAACAAATAAAAATGAAAAAGAAAATTATATATATCCTTTCGGGAATCTTTGTCATTGCGGGATTAACCGGATGCAATGACTCTTTTCTTGACAGAAAACCCGTCACTGATATTAATGAACCACAGTACTGGAATACCAGAAATGATCTGGAACTTTTTACAAATGGTATTTATAACCAGGCTGCGGACAATAGCAAGTATGATTTTATGTTAGGGCATACCCATGACGCATGGGCCAGTAATACTCATAGTGTTCTATGGTGGGATGTTATGTCAGACAACTATGTTTCCAGAAATTCCAACCATTCATGGGCTGCCCAATATGCAGCAGGTCAAAATAACATTCCGACCAATACCGGGCGAGGAACCTGGCAGTGGGAATTGCTACGTCGCTGTAATACACTCATTCAGAATGCTCCTTTAGCTGTAGAAGTAGATGAAAAGATCAGAAACTACTATGAAGGTGAAGCCTATTTCTTCCGGGCCTGGTTCTATCTTGACAAAGTACAGAAATATGGAGATGTTCCCTGGATCAATATTCCACTTACAACCGAATCCGAAGAACTTCGGAAAGGACGCGATAAAAGAGAAATCATTATGGACTCTGTACTGAATGATATTAATCGGGCAGTGACATATCTACCTGTAGAGTGGGATGACAAGAGAGAGGGACGTGTAGACAAAGGTACAGCTTTGGCACTTAAATCACGTATTTGTTTATATGAAGGAACATACCGTAAATATCATAATCTGAAAGAAGGAAATAAATTCCTGGAAGAGTGTGTAAAAGCTTCCGAAGAATTGATCGCAATGAATAAATATCAGATCCATTCTACAGGAAATCCCGATAAAGATTATGCATCTCTTTTTATAACCGATGATTTAGCTGGCAATAAAGAAGTTATTTTTTACCGTAAATATACTACAGGTGTATTAGGCCATCGTATCTGTGGATATCTTGTGCAATCAGGAAACGGAGCAACAAAAGATTTCGTGGATGACTTTCTATGCATAGAAGATGGAAAAGCACTTCCCTTGAGAGCGACTAAAAGATTTCAAAACAACGAATACGAGGTATTAGGAGATTTTCGTCTGAAAAATATATTCAAAGATCGTGACCCGAGACTTTCACAAATCATTCTTAACCCTGAAGATTCCAAAGAGATTCTCTTCAACAGAGATCAATTTGAATTTCCACGTATAACAGGTATGACCGGCTGGGAATCTGCTACAGGTTATTACGTAATCAAATACTACGAAAAATCTCAGGATGCCAAAGGTTATGGAAATGAGTCGCACGATGCTCCTTTATTCCGTTATGCAGAAGTATTACTTAATTTAGCTGAAGCCACAGCCGAACTGGAAACATGTACGCAAACGATTTTAGACAAAACCATCAATAAATTACGTTCAAGAGTGAACATGCCACCTTTAGACATTAACGATATTCCTGTAGACAGCAAATATGCCATTGAAGGATTAAGTCCTTTATTAACAGAGATCCGTCGTGAACGTAGGGTAGAACTCTGTTTTGAACAACTTCGATATCAAGACTTGATGCGTTGGAAAAAAGGAAATTATTTACAAAAACCGGTATTAGGAATGAGATTTGAAGAATCTTACATTGATGACTACGACTATTACGCCGGAAATGATAATGATCCAGAAAAAATAGAAGCTCATAGAAAGAGGCTAAAAGCTACTCTTTATTTAAGAACAATAGATGGAAAAACATATTTGGATGCTTATGGAGGAACTAATTTTACACGTAGAGAATTCGATGAAAAAAAGCATTATTTGTGGCCAATACCCTCAGGAGAAATAGCAAGAAATCCCAATTTAAATCAAACTCCTGAATGGTAAAGTATCCACCTCATTCTTTATTATAAAAAATAAAGCTACGTATAAAAATATGGATAAGGCTGTCTCAAAATAGAAAAATGAGGCAGCCTTACTTTTAAAGCTACAAGTTAAAACTAAACCAAGGCATATGTATCACAGTAAATTTCAATCTGTAAAATCTTTAATTTTGAAATACGATTTTGAAACAACCTCTTTTCATTTCAAAAGCATTCTAATTTTATCTGATATTCTATTTATTTTTCCGGAATCTACTAACAGTAAGAAATAGAAAGATCAATAACAAACGACGTTCTTTACTGCCTTTTTATTAATTTTTAGTCTATAAACTTTGCATTCAAACAAATTGTTATGGAAAATACTTTGGACTCAAACTACAAGTTGTGACTATAGAGAAAAGACAATCCATCCTATTCTCTAAAATACTCATACTATCTTCTATAAAAGAGCAGGATCGGACGAATTTAAAAACACAATCAGTGAATAACCTAATAGGCAGAAATATCTTCACCGATAAACTCTACTCAGACATTTTATTCTGAATTTACAAATAACAAAAGACCAGCAACATACATATTAACTTCCATCAAAGCTATTAAATATAAAGAAGCTGTTATAACACAAAGAGAGAAAACCGTAAAAGACTTATTAGTAACCAAATTCGGATAACCTATAAACTCATTGTTTAATTGGATGATGAGAAAACAAATTATCTGACTTACCATTTTTCCTTTTTACCTCCTGAGGAGATTTTCCATACAGATCCTTAAAGCACTTACTGAAATATCGGGCAGAAGAGAATCCCAGTTTATAAGCTATTTCAGTCACATTCAACTCCGGATGATGCAGCAACAGATTCATGGCTTCGTCCAGTTTTATTTTCAGAGTGAATTCATTGGGAGTAAAGCCGGTTACCTCTTTCAGTTTAATATATAATTTACTACGTCCGAGGTTGAGTTCGGAAGCCAACATATTCATATCAAATGTAGGATTATCAAAGTTCTGCTTTATGATCTCGATCGTACGTTCTATGAAAGCCTTATCCTGCTCTGTCACAGCATCCGCGGTAATAATCTGCTCTTGTTTGCGGCTGAAGCGCTCCATTAATATTTTACGCCCTTTGATCAGATTGTTACAACGTGACACCAACAGCTTCAAATGGAATGGTTTGGTGATATAGTCATCTGCCCCATACATATACCCTTCTATCGCATACTCTACAGAAGTCTGCGCTGTGATAAGCACTACCGGTATGTGAGACAATTCCACACTGTTTTTGATCCGGAAGCACATCTCCTTGCCCGACATATTAGGCATCATTACATCTCCCAGTACGATATCGGGTTGGATTTGTTGCACCAAAGCAAATCCTTCCACTCCATCCGTAGCTGTATGCACATGATAGATTGGTCTGAATACATCCGCAAGCATATCAAGCAGATCTTTGTTGTCTTCCACGATCAGGATCGTTGGTTTCTCCTTTTCCGGCTCTGCATCCGGCTGCTTTTTTTCTTCCTCTATCAAAAGAAGTTGCTCTCTCGACAACTCATCTGTCAGGATCATTGCAGTGGTTTCCTCTCCTTCCC
>DALZBD010000300.1:0-5485 GCA_031977515.1 Bacteroides sp.
CTTTCTCCCGGGGCTGGCTGAGTGAGGGCAATGCCTGTACGGCATACCAGGCCGGATTGCCGGAAAACTCTACCGTGAGCCTGCGATCGGTGGCCGTGGGGCTGTTGCTGTTGAAAAGTGTATCGAGTGCAAATTCACGGGTCTGTCCTCCCCGGATGGGGATGGAAAGGGTTTCGATCACCGACTCCCGGCTGGGAAGTACGGGCAGTAGGTGCTGCTCGCCGTCGCTGAAGTTCCTGCCTTCGGCCACGATGCGGCAGCCCAGCAGATCGCGGTCGCTGCCGGCAGTGAACCGGAAATCAACTCCGATATTCTCCCCTGCTCCTACCGAGAAAGGCTGGCTTTCGGTATGGATCACCCGCTCTGTCTGCGGATCGAAAAGGGTGAAAGTGACCCTGCCTGTCTGCGCCTTGTCCATGAGGTTGGCCAGGGTAGCTGCGAAAGCGGTCTCATCTCCTGTGCGCACAAACCGGGGCAGGTTGGTCATCACCATAAATTCTTTACTTGCAACGGCTGTGGCCGATAGCATACCGCCCATCATCTCCCGGGTATGGGCAAAACCCCGGAAATGCCAGGCCGTCAGGCTCTCGGGCAGGGTAAAGGTGAAGGTCACCTCTCCGTTGGCATCCGTATGCAATTGCGGATAAAAGAAAGCGGTCTCGTTGAAGTGGGTACGCAGTCCGCTGAATGCAGGGAGCGTCTCCCCTCCTCCTGTAGCCGTATCGGCCATTGCTTCTTCTTCAAAGACCAGGCTGCTCTCGGCCACACTATACATGACTTCACCGCCCATCTCTACCGATATGTCTTTGTTCCTGCTGCTCATGCCCCGGATCCGGATCTCGTCCGGGCCGCCTGCCCGCGACATCGGTGCGGGAGACATCCGCAGCAGGTACGAAGAATAGCTCATAAAAGAATCTCCCATCCGATAGACACGATCCCAGAGAAGTCCGTCGTAATGTATATCCCACCCCGGAGAGTAGCAATCACGGAAAGACAGGTTGAAGTAATTCTGTCGATAACCGGAGCTATTGACCGAAAGGGAAGGTGTCGATACCTGGAAAGGCAGATTCCACTGCTGGTTGTTGGGCCATATCTGATCCAGCGCACCGTCGTACATCAGGGCCAGCAGCTCGGCATCGGCAGGCTTCCCATTGGGATGGATCACTTTCAGCCGCCAGGTCTCTTCCTGACCCGGACGCAGTTTGTCGCGGAAAGTCTCCCAGCGCATCTCCAGTTTTTTAGGAGTCATGCGGCGGGTGAGCTGCACAGTCTGGGTATACAGCTGTCCACCACGCACCAACAGGAAAGAAAGAGTCAGTCCGTTGCCATACGACTCCTGATACGGATAGTCGAAACGAAGGAGCGAATCGGTCAGACAGATCGTCCGGCTCTCCAGTCTTTTTGTCCCACTGAATACATCCATCAGCAGACAGGCATCCGCTTCGGAAGTACCGATCAGAAAAGAGGCCGGCTGCGCGGCGTCGAACTCCGTCTGCAAAGGTGCGTACCAGAGCATGGACTTCACCGGAGGCCGGCTGTCGGAGGCAGAGAAGAGCAGGATCTCCTTTTCGAGTGTCACCTCCCGCCCCTGCTGGTCGTTGGCGGTAAAGAGCAGGCGGTAATATCCCGAAGGCAGTTTGCCCCACCCCGATAGTGTCTGCTCCCGGTTGGCTATGAATGTCCCGGTGGCCACAGCGTCGGTGGCATAGGTGCGCTGGTCTGCCACCGGCCGATCCGATGGCTGCTCCGGCAGTGCGGGATAGAGCGCGTATTTGCCCGTAACCTCCTGAGGCACGCCGCTCAGGTTGGTAGCTGAGACAGTCACCGCCTGGGGTTTCTCTTTCAGGATATTCACAGGCAACTCTGCCGAAAGCAGCAGCGAACGATTGCCTGCGCGCAAAGAGGTGGTTGTCTCCTGGGTCTCTCCGGAAGGAGAGGTATAGGTAGCCCGGATCTCATAGAAATAGAACCAGTTGTCCCGGTTGTACAAATCTGCACGGGGTTCCGCTTCGAGCCGGACAGGGATCTCGAACCGTCCCTGATCGTCGGGCACTACAGAACCACTACGGATGACAATGGTATTCATGCGGGACATCAGCCATCCCCATTGCCGGGAGCGGCTGACGGTATAGGAAACCGGAGATCCCGTAAGGGCTACGCCACTCAGCGTACGTGCCTCTCCCGACACCGACAGGCTGTCGCCCAGTTGCCAGCTGCCCTCCGGTGTGTCGAAAGTCAGCGCAAACGTCGGCCGTTTGTATTCCTCCACACGGATCTGTATCGTTCCGCCACGAGCACCCGTCGACAGGTTGTACACGCCCGGTGTAGCACTCTCGGGAATCACAAAGCTTGTAGTGAATGATCCCCACTCATTGGTGGTGACCTGCTGCGTCTGGCTCCATTGCCGGTCCGGACTTTGAATCATCATCTCCGTGGAGATACCTGCCCGCACCTGCGCGGTATCGGCAACCATCAGATATGCAATTCCTTTGACATAGACAGTCTGCCCCGGACGGTACAGCGTACGATCGGTAAAGAGAGAGACCTGGTAGGAATTGGGATTGTCCAGTGCTCCCGGCTGCAGGTCATAAACGGTGTAATTGTGCCAGAAGTTTTGTCCCGGCAGCCAGAGATCCTCGCCTTTCTGTGCGGAGATCACATTGCGTGAATTGTTCCAGCCAAATGTAACTCTGCCGTTGGCACCGGTCACGGCGGTAAAGGGATTATCCGGATCGTTATATCTATATACACGCACCGCAGCTCCTTCTATGGGATGCCCGGTGCGGCTGTCTACCACAATGGCTTCCATCTGCTTGTCGGGCAGGGAGAGTGTGAGTACCTGCAGGGCAGATACATAGACCAGTTGTGAATAAGGATTCCCGGACTGATCGGGATGGATGACGCGCATAGCATATACCCCTTCTGTGAGTGGAGGTAACTGCAGTACGGTATCTTTCATTGCATAGTCGGGCGAAGGACTGAGCTGAAAAGTCTCGCTGCGGAAGTTCCGGAAATTTTCCTGGAGGCTATTGTACGCCAGAAGGATGTCCATCTCTGTATTGGACTTCGGGTTGAGTCTGCTATATTGCACCGTCACCTCCCGCAGGTTTCTGAAGCTGACATTCAATGAAGCCTCCATACCCGGATATACGACACCCGGCATATTCATACTCAATTCGGGACACATCGCGTATTTACGCAGATCCTGCAGATACCGGATCGTCGGATAATCGGGCCAGGCGGCAATGGCTTTGTCGGCCACACGCACGACTTCGTCAAACAGGCGGTAATCGGAGGCATACTTAGCCAGCAGCATCCATCCCTCCGTCACTACCGGCAGTTCTTCGTATTGCCGGATCAACGTAAGGATCTGCTGCCAGTATTCGGTCTCCGTAATGCTACCGGAAGCAGGATCATAAGGAGGTTGCTGATGCAGGCTGCCACCCAGTTTGCGCTGGATCATCCGCAGCCGGCTCACAAACTCACCATCGCGTCTGCCGGCAGCCCGGTAGTCCTCCACCATGCGTTGCAAGAGTGTATCTGCCTGGGCACGGTAAGCAGGCTCCACGTTGTTGATCGCATGGTCTACCCTGTCGAGTGCCTCTACATTGTACAATACCACGAGGTGATACATATCGTGGCCATAGACCATACTATAATATCCCTGTTCTACCAACGGTTTGTAAGATCCGGACGGAGTGCGTATCAACAGCTGCGTATCTTCGAGGGCAAGCCGGGAATGAGCCAGCACCGTATCTGCCAGTAGACGCACGCTCCATAGAGAAGGATCGGGACCGGGAGTTTCCCCCAGGACAACCTCGTTGTCCGCGGCCCGCTTCTTCGAGGCAATATCGGAATAGAGGTTTGCCAGTATCGTATGAAGGATCATGCGATCGAGAGCCACATCGCTGGTGGCGGCCCACTGCTCCAGTCCCTGCAGATCGGCATTGAAACTGTCCGGAGTGACCAGCTGCCGGTAATCCATCGCGGTCATATAGGCCTTGAGCATCTGAGGAGAGTCTTTCTCCTGCTGCGCTTTGGCAAAGATCTGTTCTGTGAGAGTGACAACCGTCTGGGGCAGGTCTTTATTCTGCGCCTCATAGACTTGTGTCCATAATTCATCGTAAGATTGTGCATACATAGGCTCTGCAATGAATGTAGAAGTAAGAATGATAAGTGTGAGCAATCGGATACGCATAAGTTCACGTTTTAGTACTTGAATAGAATAACAAAGTAAAGAATTTTTAGTTAGCAGAAGTCTTTACTTTATTTAAATAAGACTAAATGAGGGAAGTTTGGTTTAAAACACTCTGCATTCGGCACAAAAAGCAGAGGAGATCCTATCCTAATAGATAAAAGAGTTGCAGACAGCCTAATCAACAGATAAACAAGAGATAAGAAAAAAAAAACAGCATGCTCTTTCTCTACAGATACAAACAAATCATAAAATGGTGTTTGCAGACAATTGGGAACAAGGGAAACCCATTTCCAGCCCTTCACAGCTGTTTTCTTTCTTTTTTCTTCTTATTTACAGAACAATTGTATTATATTTGCCAGACAATTGTACTAACCGAAGTCCCTTTATTTTATTAATTACTTATAAAATCAATCAGTATGAAAATGAAAATGTTCGCGACATCTACTGTGGCAGTAGTATCAAGTGTTTTGTTGATGTTGACAAGTTGCAACGGTCTGGGTTCACCCTCTTCTGCATCTGTACCTATGGACAGTGAGAAAACTCTTAAAACTATGCAAGCAGCAGTCCAGGAACTTACCAAAGAAGGCTCTAAATTATATTCAGCCTACTGGATGGAAAAGGATAAAATGAGTAACGACTTATTGGTAGTATCCTTCGATTTCATTCAACCCAACGGGTCGGCATACAGTCAATCCTATTTTTTCCAGATCAACAAAGGCTTCAGTGACCCGAAACCGGACAAGACCAAATTGACATACGATGAATTGGAAGGCCTTACCGAAGCTGATTTTGATCCGGCAACTATCGTGAAATATTATGAGGATGCCAAAGCACAAATGCCGGAAGGATATACCTATCGCGGAATTTCTGACCACACCATACGTATCAATGAGGGAAACGGAGAAAAACAACAAAATTTCACGCTCATGGTGACCGAAGATGGCAATGAAAAAGTGAAAAGTGCCGGACAGACTGTGATCGAATATTACGAACTCAAATTCAATGTAGATAAAGACGGTACAGTGACGCTGGAAGACTAAATTACATCTTCTATTATCATTGATACCAACCGCGTAGCGATTGTCTCACGAAATCAAGCTTGTAGGGGTTATACATTTGTAGCCCGTAGGGATTATATATTTGCAGCCCCGTGCTTCCGAGACTGTGTGAAAATGATGAACGTTCTTTGATTTAGTTACAAATCGTAAGTGTGAACCTTCACCAAGCCCTTCGGGCATCGCCGTCAGGCTAAGAATTATCAGGTATTGAAATGTTTGCCAGGTACAT
>DALZBD010000301.1:0-5481 GCA_031977515.1 Bacteroides sp.
AAGACTTCGTGGGAGTCAAAAAACCTTCCGCATGGACCTTCACGACCAAAGAAAAACCGGCTGCTCCTACAGACGCGGCACATACAGTGACAGTAGGTCATGATCCTGCCACAGCGGATTTCCGTACTGTCCAGGCTGCTCTGAACTTCTTAGTCAACACTGTAGACAAAGACGGCCAGAAAACTGTTTATATCCACAACGGTATATACGAAGAATTGATCTTCCTCAGAGATGTAAACAATGTCACGATCAAAGGAGAAAGCCGGGAAGGGGTAATCATCCGGTATAAAAACTACGACAACCTCAACGGTGGGGTGGGAGGATCCGCCAGTAATTTCCCGGAGATGGGTGGCTCTATCTCTTATTCCGGCGGACGCAGTGTAGTATTGATTGAGACGGTAAACCAACTGCGTTTCGAATCGCTGACTTTAGAGAATACCTATGGTCGCGGCAACCAGGCGGAAGCCATCTACGCCAACAATGATAATAATGCACTTATGTTTGTCAACTGTACGATAAAAAGCTGTCAGGATACACTCAACCTGAAAGGTTTCTGCTGGTTCTACAAGTGCCTTATCGCCGGAGATGTAGACTTTATCTGGGGTGGTCCGTCGGCCGCGCTGTTCGAGAGCTGCGAGATCCGGTCGGTAGGCGATGGTTACGTTGTACAGGCACGTGTTGCCCAGGGCAACAAAGGATTTGTCTTCCTTGATTGTGATCTGACAACAACCGGAGATGTAAATTCCATTTGTCTCGCCCGCACCGGAGGTAGTGAGACTTACGACAATGTCACCTTTGCCAACTGCCGGATGCACGAGATTTACCACACATCCGGTTGGAAAGACACCACTCCGCTTGTACTCGGTCTGGAAAATGGCTATAAAATGTACAACTGTACAGATCCGAGTGGAGCCCGGGTCGCCCACGAGGTATTCAACAATTCCGAACTGGCCTACGAATTGAACCAGGAAGAATACGAAGCCCATTTCAGCAGCCGCAGTATAGTTTTATCTGCTTACAACAGAGGTGACCTTAGCTGGTTTGCCGAATAAGATCAGATAACTCCCTTTGCAGGCCATGCTATTCAGTGCTCTGAACTGAAATCACATGGCATGCAAAGGAGTATCTATAGACCACAGACTGACAGATCTCTCCGAAAGTGGAGAGATCTGTCAGTCTGTTTTTTATATGGTGGATAGATAGGGGGCATTGCTTCCGATTCAGATACTTCGGGATTCGTACCAGAGATCAGATTCACGATCGGTCCAATAGCGTCTACTGTCTGTTTATACTTTGATAAGAGTCAAAAGAGGTTTGTAACCTATCCTGGATGATTTATCTCCACTTCAAAGGACAATGTCGTTTCTGAAGGATCTTGTCCTATTCTCCGCCTTCCGGTTCACACTCTATTCTTCACTGGAATGGTATAAAATCAATCTGATGTTATTTATTCCTCAACTGAACGATACCAGACAAAGGTCTGTTGTCAGGAAAGGCCTCCATTTACAATGTATCTCTCCATCAAAGACAGAAAGACCATCGAGATCAGAGACGAGTTTCCTGTTCATTCGCAAAAAGCACGCGTACATATATAGAGAGGTGTATGGGGGTCCATACACCTCTCTATATATGTATATTATATTAAATTCATAGACGGAGGGAGGGTGACAAGAGGCACGATGAAACCTCTTGTCTTTATCTACTTCCTTAGTCAACAGCGTCGGTCTTCGATTGACTTTGCCAGCTGTAGATGCATAGATACACACACCCTTGCTATTTCCTCATCCTTCTTCTAACCCCGGTCAATAACCCGGGTTCTGATCTGCTTCCGTAAGTGCCTCATTTATCTCCATGGCCGCCTGCGGAATAGGGCGATAGAGTTTATTGCCTACCGGATCTGTTCCGAGACGTCCGGTCAGGTAATCATAATTGTATGTATAGTACATCTTTTTGATCATTTTGGTACGCCGCAATTCGGGCCAGCGTCCGCAATACTGTCCCAGCAGTTCTTTGCCGCTCTCCTTCAGGTAAGCCTCCAGGGCAGCCTCCTGACTGGAGGTAGGCAGTGTACAGGTAAGTATGCTTCCGTCTTTCGTATTTCCCGGACGGGCCAGCACCTGGTTGATGTAGTTTTGTGCCTCGGGGTAATTCTCTTCACCGATACACGCCTCGGCATACAACAGCATGGTTTCCGAAAGTGTAGCCAGCACAACATCTCTGTAGCTCTGACGGGTATGGAAATTGACCAACTTGTTCATATCGAATTTCTTGACCACCGGCTGGCAGAAGTCGTTGTTGTATCCCGTCCGCCAATAGGTCTCATTAGCCATTTGCGTGGCCGCATGTTCGATGAAGGGATAGATCTTCAGGTAGCTGCCCCCCCGATCGTCCATAGCACCGACCACATCCACATCTTCATATTCCGGACACCACTTGCGGATAAACTCTTTGGCTCCGTCTATCAATTGTCTGTCGTCGTCCGTCATACTCACGTCCACAAATACTCCATCCGCCTGGCCTTTGGTCAGTTTGAGGTAATCGTTGAACATCTCCTCCGCCTTGTCCCAGGCACGGGGATAGATGGCCGTTACCGCATCCACACCGGGAGTATTCTTGCCCTGATAATAGTCATAGTAATGCTCCCACATGGTCAGCATAAAGGTAGCATCGTAGCGGGCATCCGTCTTTCCAAACCACGAATGCACCGACCAGGAAGGATAAAGCTCGGTAGTCATATATTTATGCCCCCGTTCATTCCCTCCCAGATAGGGACCGAAAAGCGATTCCTGGTTGTTGCCACTGGTGGTATTGGGAATGGACTTCTCGTCATACTGAATGGCAAAGATCACCTCTTCGTTGTTCTCATTATCCGCGCTCCACAACTCTTCCATGGTATACCGGAGCCCTCCGCGGGTAGCGATCACCTTCTGCGCATAGCTTTTGGCTTCTGCAAAATCGCCCTTGGCCCCCAGGTCCCATCCACGGGTCAGGTAGACCTTGGCCAGATAGTGATTGACAATGTCTTTGCAGATAGTACCGTCGCGGGTAGTCTGTGGCAAAGGTCCGTCAAGCGCGTCTTTCAGCTTGCCTAAGACAAACTCATACGACTCTGCCAATCCGGAGCGTGGCAACTCCACCCGTGGAGATTGCGTATACTCATCGTTGATCACGATACCACCAAACTGCTCTATCAGCAGAAAGTGTACAAACCCACTCATGAAATCATACTCGGCCGTATACAATTGTTTCTCCGTCTCCGGTATTTCGGCAATGTCTAAATAATGCCTGGCTGTATTGATGGCCTGGATCACCTGATAGCACTCTTTATAATAAGTACTTACATCTCCGTTGTTATCGGTCAGATTGGTATAGTCATAAATCCCATTGGAACTGGTCCCACGAGGCATCTGATACAGATCGGTACCCGCCAGCAACACCATCGGACTCACATCGTAAATGATCCTGAGGCTGCTGTAGGCGTTTACACGCAGTGTCTGATAGCCCTCGGGAGTGCTATAGAGTTCGTCATTGGTGATACCCGCTTTGTTTTTTTCTTCCAGGAAACTGTCGCAACTCATCAGCAACAGAGCAAAAGTCAATATATTGATTATCTTTTTCATAAGTACGACGTATTAGAATTTCAAATTAACACCGATCTGATAGGTGACCGTAGAAGGTCCATTCCCGTTCTGAAGCGTAGTAGTCGCGTATTCCGGATCCCAACCGATGTAGTTGGTAAAGGTAAATGGGTTGAGTACATTCACATAGACCCTGGTATAGGAGAGTCCGGCTTTACCAATCCATTTTTTAGGAACGGTATACCCCAATGTGATGTTACGTACCTTTACGAAAGAGGTCTTCTGGTACCTTCCGTTGTTTCCATAATATTGACCTGTCATGCCCTGAACCGGATATTTCGCATTTACATTTTCCGTAGACACTCCCCAGACTGCCCAGGGCTGGCCATTGGCATCGATGTCAAACTTAGACCAGTCATACCTCGGCACATCGGCAGGCACATAATAGTCGATGTTCACTTTCGGACGCCCCCGCTGGTTGTTGTCGGCACCGTTAAACTCTTCAAAGAAGCGGTCGGATACATACATCCCCTGGCGGGTGTATATATTGAAAGAGAAGTCGAAGTCACGGAACGTAAGGTTCGAGGTGAGACTTCCTGTCCATTTCGGATCTACCTGTCCCAGGATCACCCGGTCTTCGACAGACATATGCCCGCTTTCATCGGTATCTATGGCTTTGGCAAACCCTGGCTGCAGCGCACCCATCTTCTCTCTCTGATCGGGCGTCATGGCTTCCCATTCGGCTTTGCTGTATACACCATCCACTTTATAGTCATAGATCACATTGATCGGTTTGCCGATAAAGCGGGCATCCGCTATTACATCCTCTTTCTTGCCCAACAGGCTGCGAATAGCATTCTTGTTACGGGCAAAGGTGAAGGTTGTGCGCCATTCCCAGTCCTTCGTACGGACATTGACCGTATTAAGCATCAACTCGATACCCCGGTTGTTGACCGATCCGATATTATCGGTCATATTCTCCACTCCCGACTCTATCGCCAGTTTGCGCTTCATCAGCAGTCCGTCCGATACTTTATCGTACAGATCGATGGAACCATTGATCCTTCCGTTGAGGAAAGCGTAGTCGATACCAAAGTTCCATTCCCGGGTCTTTTCCCAGGTAAGCGACTTGTTCACCGGCGTACCTGTACCGAAACCACTGACCATAGTGCCGTCAAAATCGTAATACACGGTACTGCCTGTATTGGGTGAATGCAACGTAGAATAGGCACCTACATTGTTATTGCCCGAATAACCGAAGCTCAATCTGGCTTTCAGGTTATCAATCCAGGAGATATCCTTCATAAAATCTTCTTCCGAAACTCTCCACGCTACCGCCGCAGAGGGGAAAACTTCCCATTTGTCGGCCAGTTTAGAGCTACCGTCATAACGCACAGTACCCGTCACTAAGTATTTGCCTTTGTAGTCATAATTGGCCCGGGCCGCGTAAGAGACCATGGTGGTCTGTGTATAGCCGCTCGAACTGTTGCCCTTGACTACGTTCCCTTTGAAGATATTGTACCATTTGGAATCGTATGGAAAATCTTCCGCATAGACCCTCAAAGATTCGTCACGGGTTTTCAGAACCGAATTGATCAACGTCACATTCAGCCCATGTTTCTCAGCAAACGTTTTGTTATAGTTGATCACATTGTCCCACGTCCAGTCAAAGTTTTCCCGGTTGTCTGTACGGGCCTGATTGACCGTACGGTTCGAGTTTTTCTCTCTGTAGAATCCCTCTCTCATCCGACGGAAGCGTGGTGAAAGAGTAGTCTTGACAGAAAGATTAGAGATAGGCTTAAACTCTAAGTACAGACTTCCCAGAATATCAAAACGCCGGGTTTCGTTGGTACCCGAGGCAATCTCTATCAGCGGATTGGCAGCAGAGGTAAAATTGCCGTCG
>DALZBD010000302.1:0-5479 GCA_031977515.1 Bacteroides sp.
GTAATGTACAATGGAGCGACGCGACTTGTCACGATAGAAGAAACCATAGAGATCGTTTTTTTTGCTCAGTGGTTTCTTTGACTGACAATCCAGCGTATACCGGATGTATTCTGCGGCAATTTCTGCATATTTCGCTTCACCGGTCAGTTTATAAAGCATACTTGCAGCCCAGGAAATAGTGGCCATATACTGGCTTTCCGAAGTATTGTAACTGTGTTCGTACAGATGATAAAACTCTCCGTAGCCTACTTTCTGGTGTCTTTCCATGGCAAAATCAAAATCCTCCCGGGCAACTTTTACGAGATATTCCTGCAACATCGGATCCCGATCGATGGTCATTGCCGCATAGGCTTCGTAGGCGGAATAGAGGAAATTATCGAAGGCAAGGTTCTGTACACGTACCGAGGTGATGTCGTCCAGCGTTCCCAGAACTCCATCCTGCCAGATCAACAATCCCATACTGCTGGCACGGTAACCGTCTCCATACCGATTTTTCAAGAGAAATTCCAATCCCCATTCCGCCTCTTCCAGCAAACGCATAGCCAGAGGCATATTGGTGTGTTTGAGTTTATTATACGCCTCAAGCAGAGAATAGGTAACATCTCCTGTCTGCAAAGTCTGCTGAGAGAGATCGCCTGCATCATGCCAGCCTCCTGCATAAGAGATCATTTTTCCATCGTGTTTCGAGTGCAGATCTACATGGCAAGTGCTGTGTACGCCCGGAATAGCATATCCGCAGCGTTGACAAAAGATAAAGTTCAACGCCCGCCAGAGCGAATTGTCCCACACTCTCCCGCTGATCAGGAAAGGTGCAGTAGTCACCTCTCCTACCTGTATACGATATGTACCGGACCGGTCAAAATCTGTGAAGTCAATCACGTCAAACTCTCCGAGAGTCGTCTTCTTTTTCTCGATCTTTCCTTCAAACACCACCTGGTCGTTGTTTGCATCAAGCAGTTGATACGAATGGGTATGCAGCTTTTTATCCGGATTCAGGATAGCTGTTTTCGGACTTCCTGTTGCATACCCTGTAGTGGAATAGACGATCCGATCTGTGCCGGGCATCCAGCCACTGACGATCTCCGGATCTTCGATCTGCTGCAATTCGATCTTATCAATGTAATAGACAGCAGTTTCTCCCCGGGTTCTGTCGTTTCCCTGAAGAGACACATAAAACCCTATTTGTCTGACTTTATCCCGCTGGTATTCGTCAATGTCCAGAAAACACTGGTTCCATTGCTTGTTTACCAGGTTGATCAGGTGAGCCCCGGTGGGCTGATTGTATCCCTCTTTGCGGGGTTGGCTGTCGTTGTCAAAAGTGAGGTTCATGTTCACTACACGAGCTCCCTCGCAATCGGGATAGATATAAAACGCGATCCGGTTGTAATTTTCCCAGTTCTCTTCATTCACCTGATAATTCACACTCGCATTCCCATAGGTCGCATAGTCCGGGTCATCCGGAGAACCTATTGCCCGTTTTCCGGTGAAAGTCGCATACCGAAGTTTCACGCTTCCCTTTCCGGAGACAGTTTTGTCGGTGGAGTAGACCATGTCCCCCTTTCCCGAATGCCTCCACCCAGCCAGATCCTCCGATATCGGCAACAATCTGGAATCTGAGATTTTTTTCTGTAGTCCGATGGCTTCGTAAGACCGGGAAATATCCAGGGGAAGCGGACTATGAACGAGTCCGGTCTCATAGATCTGTCTGTTCAGCAGAGAATCCGGAGTCAGCACCCTTTGTGCCGATCCGGAAAATTCACAGAACAGGATTGAAAAAACGATGATTGAATATTTTAGTTTCATAAGATACAATCAGGTTGACGATGCAATAGTAGTCCTTATTGGTCTGACTCGGGTTGAATATCTGCCAAAAATGTTCTGAAAACTATCAAACAGCTTTGAAATGACAGATCTTCACCTTACCCGTATACCGATGAACCATTGTTTCATTTATTGGATACGTACACTGTATAGTGCCGAACGGCCTGTAATGAATAACGTTTGTTTGTCCTTGCCTCCGAATTGAATGGTGGAAGAACGCTCGGGAATGTCGATCCTGCTTTTCAACTCTCCCTCCTTGCCGAACACCAGTATCTGGCCGTCCGCCACATATACATTCCCCTCATTATCCGTGGCCAAACCGAACTCACCCCATTCCACAAAGTATTCGGGAGCAGACAGCGTACCATCGGCAGCCACATGCATACGCACGATCCGTTTGTCGTATTCATCCGTTGCATAAAATACTTTTCCCGGCCAGGCTTCCAGCAAAGCCGAACTGCGTGCGATGTCGTACTGGTCGGGTATGATCGTCTTTCCATCCGGAGCTACAAAGCACCATTGCGGAATGTAATTTACCACTTCATTGAAATCATGAAAATCCCTCCACCGGTTCGAAGGATAAAGTGCTTTGGAGATATTCTTTACCGAACCCATTTTCACTTTGGGAAGGATAGCAAACGTTTCATCCGGATGATCCGGATCGATGGTATAAAATTTCGTCTCAAAACCTGAGTTTCCCCAACCGGCAAAAGAAGTTCCGTGTGAATCCGGATAATTCATCGCGCCCTCTTTCTCTCCGTTTACCAGAAGCCCCGGTTGCGGACGGTATTTGACTGCTACCAGCAGATTGTCTTCCGTGTCGCATCCCAACGAATAAGGTTCCCACGGAAAATCAGTAACCAAAGACAGGGATTGTGTCTCTGTCGACCATTTGTAGATACGTTTCATACGCTGTTCGCAAAAATAGATATTTCCTTTGCTGTCACGCGTGATCCCTTCGGCAAATTCAAAACCTGAAGCCAGTTTCTGTACTTCCCCGGGACTGTCCGAAAGCCTGCGGGCAGGTTCTTTTCCGGTCACAGTAAGAGACTGCAGCTCCCACGGACGCACCTCTATGTCCTTATTGATATCATATACAGGATTGTCTGTTGTATATTTGATCTGTGAATAATTGTGCAGGTTTAGGAACTGTATGTTCCTGCAATTTTCCCATATACGTACCGAGTTGTGATAAGGCTGATTGATGCGTATCACCCGGAACATATACAGATTGGCGAAAGTGATATCGGAGCATCCCTGCATCTCCACAGGTTGACACTCCGTGCCTTCCACAGACTCCTCTTCCAGTTGGAAACAATATATCTTCCAATTGGATACATTCCTGAAGCGGGCTTCGTTCCGGACATGGTGTTCCAGAGACATGGCATAGATACGTCCCGGTGTGGAGGTGTCATTTACATACAGTCCGCTGGTCGCATAGGTAGAGGCAGTCCATACATCTTTAAGGGTGCCACCGCCGTTGTTGGTAACCCACAAACTCCAGTACTGATTGTCCCACGCCTGGTCTTTTCCCTGGCTGTATACAGGTCTGGCAGGTGAACTGACTCCCGGCTCGCGCCAACGCCAGGTCGGCGTTTCCTGTCCCGGTACCGGTTTGTGCAAACCTCCGTGACCCCCTATGAATTTTACATCGTTGAGGTAAGAGTCTGCTCCTGCCATCCACTTCACTCCTACCGCCCGGTAATTGATACCGCCTGTGTTGATACCGATACCGTTCAGCACATTGTCTCCTCCTTCAGAAGATTCGAGCATGGCTTTCGGTGCGCCAAATCCGCTGAAGGCAGGTGTACTCTCATCCAGTCGCAGTTGTGTGCCAAAGGGGTGAAGCCCGATCAGTTTGGTCTCAGGTCGCATCCGTAGCGTCTCACTTATTTTGTACCATCCCTGTGGTACATAAATGTGTTCGTATGTGTCTATAGCTGCCTGAATGGCTTCTGTGTCGTCGGTCTCTCCATCGCCTGCCGCACCCAGATCGCGCAGGTTTACCCAGGTCGTCATAGCAGGAAATGCAGGTACATCCCGTGAGAGCACAGGAGACATTCTGGCAAGAGGTTCAACGTCTGTTCGTGTACGATATTCCGGAGTGGCAACCAGATGGTCCATTTGCAATCCGTGGTCGTAACTGTTTATCCTGTACATTTTATGCCCTCCTGTTGTGATGGTGCCACTGCGGCGGTATTCGGCAATCACAGGAGTGTTGCGGCACTCTACCGCGCGAAAGGTGATCTGGTTGTTGCTGTTGTTTTCGTTACTTATACTCACAATCGCTTTGCTGATATTCTCAAAACGACTGTTCTCCACAAACAACCGGTCTGCATAATTGTCTTCTATATGGAAAACGACAGGGCTGTTTTTGACTTGTATATTCACCATGGCCAGTCCCGACTCCTGACAATGAAGAGCCGCAACTCGTTGCCCTTCGAAATAAGAATCCACCATCATCACCTGCCACCCCGGTGAGGCTTTTGTTGTATAGATCCCATAATCGCCACCAAAGAAGGCTACATTCTCCATCTCGTTGCCTATGTCAAAGAGGCCTGCTTTTCCTTTGCCTGTGTATACAGCTACATGGCTGATGAAACTATGCTGTGCATAGTGTGTGCGAAGTGCCACTGCATGTGGATTCCCATCTTCAATACGCAGGTTGATGTTGGACATGGCACTGTAGAACGTACCTGCATTGGCGTCGTTGATACGATCTTCGGAGGTTACTATACTTCCCGTGAACCAGAACATATAGGATGCTTTGCCTTTGTGCTGAGGTTTTTCCTGCTGAAACCCGGCAGAATTACGCGCCAGAACAAATTCCGGCCGTTTTTTTCCATACCCTATCAGACGAATAGCAGCTGGAATATAAATGGTACGTGATATCTGGTATGTACCCTCCGGAATGAAGAGTATTCCAAAGTTTTTCTCCTTTTTCAATTCATTGATGGCACGCTGCAACTCCTGGGAAACATCTGTTTTGCCATCGTTGGTGATCTCATACCTGTCTGCAGTGAAATAAAATGCTTCCGGATCTTCCGGACGTAGTGTATACATCGAGTTCAGATCCACTGCATGGAGTCCGACGGATAGGAGAAGACTGTACAAGATGACTAAAATGCTTGTAAGTTTGTTCATGGTGTGTCTTTTTATAGAGTGATAAGAGACTGTTCAAATATGTTTGCAATATTACCCAATTAATTAATCAAATCGGTTTAAAAACTATCAAAATAGCTTCGATAGCTATCAGCATGATCCTCCGGATTTGATAATAAGGGATTGTGGTGGGTAAAAAACAGGAAAAAAGAGTAGAGCCTTTTTTGATTTTATTTTTCATGTTGTTCATGTTTTATTTAGACGCAAGGTATTGCGTCTCTACAAGTAATCATATTCAAAAGAAAACATACACTTGTAGAGACGCAATACCTTGCGTCTAAAAAGGGGACAGACAAAAGAGTGCTAAAAAACAACCAACGGTCGGCGTAGTCAATCGAAGATCGACGCAGTCAACTGAGGTAGTAAACGCAGCCAAAGAATCCTGTTTAAATTTTCCACAGAAAATTTAAACAGCCTTTTATCATAACTTGTTTTTAAACATATCGATCCTCTCTTCCGGTATTGGATTTCCATTTAATAATTTATTAAAAAACCG
>DALZBD010000303.1:0-5468 GCA_031977515.1 Bacteroides sp.
TACAGAGCGGATCTGATAGGAAGTAGTCAGAGGTCCGGTAGGAATAAGATCTACAGTAGCTACATTCTTCTCTTCTACAGCAGCATTCGTTCCACGGCTAAAACCTTGCTGGAAACCGTCAAAGAAACCCTGTATCATATATCCGACCAGACAGACCAGCATCAAGGTAGTGAGTATATATATCGAACGTTTCATGAAATGTTTTTAGATCGTGAGTTCCTGCTCTTCTTTCAGTCTGAGACCAATTGCAAAGATCTCTGCTATAAGCAGAGCACATCCCCCTAATATCAGGCTGGTATACGAGAGACCGTCCATGACCCTCACACTGTAACCAGGAATAGAAAGAGTATCTGCAACCTGTCTGCTCGCAATAATCATATACAACAGTTCCATAACGAAAATACCGAGGAGGCATGTACCCAGTTTGTAAAGCCGATAAACATTCTTCCAACTAAAGATATCCGACTTATTGATAGCAATGATCAACCGTATGAAGAAAACAATCGCCATGACCATAAATACTATAGAAACCAAAAAGTAAATCAATGGCCACACAACCTTCCACACGCTGGGAGGAGTATCTGCAAAAGGCAGGCCGACCAATATACGAAAATAAGTAGCGGGAACATAGCTGGAAGTGACTTCATTGTATACAGAATCTACAAGCATATGACTGCTCATTGGGCGAAGACTGACTCCGACCATATTATTGAGATACTTCATCTTTTCCGCATCGTGCATAGATGTCTGACCGGCTTCCACTCCCAAAGCAAAGCCTGACATACCTGCCGAAGAGTTCATATAAACAGATACTCCCAATATCAGCAAAACCAACAGACAAAATACATTCAATCTCTTTTTCATTTCCGCAACAATTATATGATTAATAGGTGTTTCTTATCAAGGGACCCTGTCTGGGGTAGTCTGCCGGTTCATGGCAGACAAACAAAGTGCAAAGATAGCAATAGCAACCGGAATTAACACATAATAGACAGAAGATGGCATCAATTGGGAAAGAGTCTCTGCCTCAGGAAACGGTATCTCCAGACCTACTGACAGACTGTTGTTAAGGATATGGATCAGTATCACAGGGATCAGGCTCCGGGTGCGGTAATAGATCCAGGCCAACAGCAATCCGATAAGGAAGGCACCTACGATCTGAGCGGGATTGAGATGGAAAATACCGAAAATAAGTGCCGAAAGCAGAATGGCTTTCGTAGGATTGTACTTCTGCAGCAATATCCGGGTAATGGCACCCCGAAACAACAATTCTTCCAAAATGGGGCCAATCACTGCCACACTTAGAATACCCAGTCCGGAAGAAAGGATCTGATCGAATGAATCCTCCATCCAGTTAGGCAACCAATGTAGCCAGGAAGTAACAAAATCGACCAATACAATACAGCACAGACCTATAATTATCGTCAACAACAAATAAGACATAGATACCGGAGACCAGGTATTCTTCTCTTTAGGTATTTCTCCGGAAAAATAAAGGTAAATAGCCATCCCTACACATCCCAGAAACAGAGTAGGTGCCAGAATGAGAGATTGTGTCGTTTCTATATCCAATCCATACATCAACCCCACTGCAATCAGAGAAACAAGACCAGCCAGGATCTGTATGCCGAAATAGACAAGAATAAGTTGTATAGCTTTTCCCATGATATAATATTCTATTCAATAAAATAAAAGCAAAGTTACTGGAATCTTGACGCAATACCTAAAGCAATCCCTGCCCAGAAACCTATAGTAAACATCCAGGCAATAAACATTACCGCGTTTTTATCTTCCGAAACCTCTTTCAATGAGCGTACAATTATTGTTTTCATATATTTTCCTCCTCTTATTGTATATTATATAATTATTTTCTTTTCAGTATTTTCCTATCCACCCATCTGCCGGATCAGTTTTTTATTCCATACCCTGATCTGCCAACAATTCAACCAATCTCAACTGCTGGTATACATCCCAGTTTTCCACAGTAGGATTCCATTTATAGAAATTACAGGATAGAAGTTCACGATTTACATCCAGTTCGTATACCGCTCTTTGTGTATACAGAGAATAATCTTCTGTCTGCCGGTTCCATACCGCATAGTCTATGATCTGCTGACCATTAGCAAATGTATACCCCAACCGGTAAGATGGCATCCATTCCCCGGAAGAAGCATTCCAACGATAAGCCTCTTTGGCAACAACCTGTCCGTCCTGGTCACAGGTCAAGTCATACTTTACTTTCGGAGTCAGGTAACAACCTGTTTTATCCAAAGTGAATACGGTCTCTGTATTCTCTTTCTTATCGTAAACAAAACCTTTCGTAGTTTGTGCCTGAGCTACAGAACCAAACAACAACATCGCAACTACAGAAATGGATATTACCAATACGCTGATACTCATAAATGACTTTTTCATAACACTATACTTTTAAATTTGTTTTTCAATAATAATTTATCGTTTTTCGATATGCAAATAAAAGAAGTATTTTTCAATTCCCCAAATTATTTTATTGAAATTCGTATTATTTTTATCGTTTTTCGATATTTTTTTCTCAAAAATCAATATTTGAGGCATTTTTAAGGAAAACTCGGGGTCATTTTCTGTGTTCAGAAAAGATATTTTTACGAAAAAGTGTGTGGCTGAAAAAAGTCAATCGAAAATTGGTACAGGCAATACGTCAATCCCCAAAGCTAATACTCCTTGTGAATGAAGAATTCAATTACAGGGCAGAAAAGTGAATAGCCCCTCCCATAAGCCCGCTACCTTTATATACATATCTTTTTTATACAGGGCCTGTAGGTTGGCATTCCCTCTCTCATCGGCCACTGCATAATCCCACCGGCCAGCGCCTCGGAGAGGCAGTAGTTCACAGCCCGGGGCAGAGAGAGCGCAGCAAAGCGGAGCGAACGCCACCCCGGGATGCCAGACGCACAGCCAATTGCGCCCCTGAAAGGGGCAGTACAATCGTTGATATATACCATACTGCCCCTTTCAGGGACGAACTTCCGGGTACAATATATAAATCCGGGGTGACGTTCGGGGTTTCTTCGCTATCGCTACGAAACCCTCACTCTGCCCCGGGCTGTGAGCTACTGCCTCTCCGAGGCTCTGGCTGATGAGATTACGCAAATGAAGGTGGGGAGCTCTAAAGCATCCGCTCCAAATGGAACTTTTGGGTTCGAATTCTTAGTATCCTCCGGCCAACTCCATTTCATAAACATCAGGTAAAAAGATATGTATAAACGGTAGCATAAGCCCGAAGGGTTTCCGGGACAGAGTTTTCAGATAGAAATCCGGGGTAAAAGTTGGGACTTATTATTTATGAATTTATCGAAGTCAAAGATTATTCACGATACACTACTCTTCGCACTTCTGATAACTCTACTAAAGTCTGAGATGACTTATGAAATGACACCTATATATAATTAAGGTAGAAAAAATCTAAGAAGACAGATCAGGACAAGAGACCTTCCACATCCCGGGCATCCTGTTCCAACTGACGGATCAATAAAGAACGTTCCTCGAACCGAAGTTCCGAACGAAGTCTGCGTACAAACTCCACCCGCAACGAACAATCGTACAGATCACCATTGAAGTGGAGCAGATGCACCTCCACCGAAGGTTCGCTGCCACTACCAATGGTAGGCCGGTAGCCAATATTGAGCATACCTTTGTAACGCCGGGTACCCACATATACATAGACCGCATACACACCGGAAGCAGGAACAGACTTCTCCTTGTTTGCAATGCGGAGATTGGCCGTAGGAAATCCCAGTGTACGTCCTACCTGATATCCACCTACAACAAGCCCCTCTATGGAATAAGCATAACCCAGATAGTGAGAGGCATCTTCTACCCTACCCTGTTGTAAACATTGGCGTATCATAGAAGAACTTACCGGAATATCATCGTATATATAAGGTAGAGCCAAAAGTACTTCAACCCCCAGGACTGTTCCCATACGTTGATAATCCTCAAAAGATTCTGAGCGATTGTGACCGAAACGATGGTCGTGCCCAACAATCAAAGACTGTACCTGATACCGCTTCTTAAGCACATTTTCCATAAATTCGCTGGCTGCCATCTGAGACAACTCCGGAGTGAATTCAGCAAGAAAGCAATAGTCAATACCAGTCTCCTCCAACAAAGCAATCTTCTCATCTGTAGTAGTGAGCAACTCAGGAACAAAACCGGGACGTATCACCTTGCCCGGATGATCAGGAAAAGTCAGCACAGCCGAACGCACCCCCCGACTCCCGGCCGCGGCTTTTACCTGATCGATCAGGTAACGATGCCCCCGGTGTACCCCATCGAAAAATCCGATAGTAGCCACACACGGTTCGGGAACCAAAGTGGAAAGTTCGTCGATAAGCTGCATGATTTATTTTTGAGGGTCAAAAATAGAACTCCAATTCTCTTTTGCCTGAGGAGTGTAGGTATATATACCCAATTGCTCTGCTGTATGGCAGTTGGCAGGAGAGTCATCAATGAAAAGAGTCTCTCCGGCTTCTATACCCGCATCTTCCAATACAGCATTAAATATCTCTGCATCGGGCTTGATCATCTTCATCTCATACGAAAGGTATATCTTTTCAAAATAATCTTTTACCCGGAAAGCACGCCACGGAAATGCATGTTCACACGCCCAATCCCAATGGATCGAATTGGTATTACTTAACAGATATACTACATATTTCTCGCGAAGCCGGAGCAGGAGATCCAATTTATAAGTAGGAATAGATACCAGAAAGCTGTTCCAGGCAGCATCAATCTGCTCATCTGTTACCGCACTTCCGATCTCTCCACGGATGGCGTCCCGAAACTGAGCGGCAGTGATCTCACCTTTTTCCAGATCCTGAAACAGGCCTTTCTGCCCAAAGTCTCCTATACATTTCTCTATATCTTCGAGACCCAGCTTTTTAAATTCTTCGACACAACGGGAGCGATCCAGGTCTATCAATACGCCGCCAAAATCAATAATTAGGTTCTTTACTTCCTGAATTTTCATATTCTATTCTATCTACACACATCCTGACAGATATACAATCCATATCCATCACAAGACATAACTACTCTATAAAAAACACATATTTATACTTTGCAAAGGTAATAAAAGTAGTTTGAGCTACGAAAAAAACTTTCTCTATCTCTACCGGAACCGGCAGATAAAGAGAACAAAACGGGAGTTGAATTTGTTATAATTAAGTAATACTCATTAATTTATTGAGCATCATGAAGAAGTACATTTGCACCGTGTGTCAGCACATCTACGATCCCGAAGTAGGTGATCCGGCAAACGAAATCGATCCCGGTACTCCTTTTGAGGAGCTACCCGACGATTGGGTATGCCCACTCTGTGGAGTAGGGAAAGAAGATTTCGAGCCTTACGACGAATGAGACAGGAAAGTTGAGAGTGAATTCACTTTCAACTTTCTCCTATACCTCCCAGTCTTTTCCTCTCTTTCACA
>DALZBD010000304.1:0-5465 GCA_031977515.1 Bacteroides sp.
ATATGTACGCTGAAAGAACAAACAGTATTCTCTAAAACTATAGCCCTATGAAATCCCGGTTTTTCCTTTCAGCAGGCTTTCTCGTCTTGATTGTCTGCTTTCTATATCCCAATCTGGCTATAGCCCAGGAGGTGGACAACCTGATTGTGATCAGTGGTGTAGTAAAAGACGCACGTAACAAACGTACACTGGAATATGTAAATGTAACTGTTTCGGGCAGTAATGTAGGTACAATTACCAACTCGGACGGTGCTTTCACATTAAAGATACGCAAAGAGACCCGCAACCAATCCATAGAGTTTTCCCACCTCGGCTATCAGAGCCGTACCATACAGATCGGTTCCACCAACAAAGAGAATCAGGTCTTCCTGCTCACTCCCAATTCGGTAGTACTCAATGAAGTGGTCGTTTCACCCGTGGATCCCCGCAAACTGGTCGAACAGGCCATGCGGAAAATATCTGTCAATTACAACGATCGCCCGGCTATGCATACCGGTTTCTACAGGGAGACGGCACAAAAGCGAAGAAAATACATCTCTATCTCAGAAGCTGTGGTAGATGTCTACAAGACTCCGTATGCCGAAGATATTACCAAAGACCGGGTACGGGTATTTAAAGGACGTCGCCTGATAAGTCCGCGAACGTCTGATACACTGGCCGTCAAACTGGTAGGAGGTCCTACACAGGCACTGGTGATGGATATGGTCAAGAATCCGGATGTCTTGCTCAGTCATGAGTATATGCCTTTCTACGAATATCTGCTGTTAGATTATGTGACCATAGATGATCGACTGCATTATGCCTTGCGGTTTACTCCACGTGTAAAACTGACAGAGCCATTGTACGAAGGCACCATATACATAGACACGGAAACCATCGCCATCACGCGCTGTGAATTCAATCTGGATATGCGTGACAAACAGAAGGTGACCGAAATGATCCTCAGAAGCAAACCACCGGGACTGGTATTCAAGCCCTCCAATCTGTCTTACCTTGTCACATATAGGCAATCAGAGGGAAAAACCTACCTCAACTACATGCGTACAGAGATCAAATTCCGCTGTGACTGGAAGAAGAAGCTATTATCCACCAACTATACCGTGTTGTCGGAAGTGGTATTGACAGACCGTGAAGACAATCCCGTAGCTACCATACCGGCACGTGAATCCTTTCGTATGCACCACGTGCTGTCTGACCGTGTGATGGACTTCTACGACGAAGATTTCTGGGGAGATTATAACATTATCGAACCTACGGAATCTCTGGAGAGCGCGGTGAAAAGGCTGAAAAAAGTAAATCTTTGATTTCGGGATTTAATGGTTGCTATCAGGTAAAATCATACGAGCCACAGAACAATCGTCTGCTCGTATTAGCCGCGTAGGGGTTATATGTTTATGCCCTGTCCGGAGCGCCTTCCTGCCCGGGAAGCGTTTCCGCACAGGGCTATAAACATATAACCCCTACGCGGCTAATAGGAAAATACACTTATTATTCGTAGATCAGTGTAGACAAATAATCTTCGGCAAACATCTCATTGGCAACCTCCCACACTTCCTGGGAGGTAATTCCTTCAATGCGTTTGAATACAGCCCCGGGAGATTCAAACTTATTGTAGTGCAAGAAAGTCTTTGCCATGCCCAGTGCATTGTTCTCGTTGTTATCGGAAGCCACTCCAATTTGTCCGATCAACTGCTTTTTGGCTGCGGCCAGCTGCAAAGAGGTCATTCGGGTATCCCTCAGGCGACGTAGTTCGCGGTATACTGCCCTCATACACCTATCGACATCCTCCTGTGCCGTTCCGAAATAGATACAGAAAGCTCCCGTATCGGTATAAGAGGTCAGATTGGATTCTACGTTATAGACCAATCCGCGGCGTTCACGAAGTTCCACATTCAGGCGGCTGTTCATTCCCGGGCCTCCCAGAATATTATTGAGCAGATAGAGTGTAGTACGTTTGTCTTCATACGCATTATATCCCCTGCTACCGATCATCACATGTGCCTGGTGGGTATCTTTGTGCAGGATCTTTTTCTCCGGAACATACATTCCCGGCGAAGTACGCTGATAATCGGCTTTACCTGCTGGCAGGTCAGACAGATATTTCTCTGCCAGTCGAACGATACGTCGAAAGTCCAGATCGCCCCAGACAAAGAATATAGCATTTTCAGGACAATAAAAGCGACGGGTGAATGCCAATGCATCTTCACTGCGAAAAGCCTTCAGCAACTCCGGTTTTCCGAGAATATTCCTTCCCAACGCATGATCGGGAAAGATCAACTCCTCAAAATCATCAAAGATAAGTTCTGCCGGATTATCCTCGTACGAAGAGATCTCATCGATCACCACTTCCGCCTCTTTCTCCAACTCATTTTGTGGAAATACAGAATGGAATACAATGTCTGATAGCAGTTCAAATGCCCGATGGAAATGCTCTTTGAGGAAGGCCGAATAGACAACGGTCTCCTCTTTGTTGGTGTAGGCATTGAGATCGCCCCCTACATTTTCCATGCGGTTGAGAATGTGCCAAGCTCTGCGCTTGTGTGTACCTTTAAAAACAAGATGTTCTACAAAATGAGCCATTCCCTGCTCACACTCCTTCTCATCGCGTGTACCGGCATCGATAGCGAATCCGCAATAGGCGACTTTAGAGGCAGAAGGACGGTGAATGATCCTCAATCCATTGGATAATGTATGTAAATTGCAATGCATGCTTATTTTGCTCATAAATAATTTTTTCCGATGCAAAAGTACAACAATTAAATGATTTACAAGTTATCGCCTTTCAAAGGTTATCCGATATAGAGACTATACCTTTGGGTGTTCTGAATCAGAAAAGTATATCACCGGAGAAAAAAAGAGACTGTTCTCATTTGAACCCAGACCCAAAATGGGTTCCCAAAACATGTAAACCATGTAAATTTTCGTACTTTCTTTTTGTCTGTCTCCTTTCTATTTCACGCCGCAAGAAAGTATGATTTTATGAAGTTAACAGGATTCAAAAACGACCAACCGTTCCTGTAGAGCCGCAACATCTTGCGGCTGAATAAAGAAACAAATAAGATGTAAAGGCACTCTAATTGTATTTTTCCGAAAATTTCATCCGGGCTTGTATTGCCATTTATAGAAAATTGCAGATATTTGCCTGATGTAACACAGCTTTTGTATGAGATCCATTGGTATTTTCTGCTCCGCTTCGGAGAATATTGACAAATTGTATGTTGACGCCACCCAGCTCCTGGGCAAATGGATAGGCAGTGAAGGAATGCGTCTGGTCTATGGGGGAGCCAATCTGGGACTTATGGAATGTATCGCACAGGCCGTGAAAGAACATGGAGGAGAGGTTCTGGGAGTAGTTCCGGCCCTGCTTGAAGAAAAGGGTCGTGTAAGTACATATTGTGACCGAGTCATCCACACCAGAGGCCTCAGCGATCGTAAGGATGTTCTTTTGCAGGAATCTAATATTCTGGTGGCCCTGCCGGGCGGACTGGGAACGCTGGATGAAGTCTTCCATGTACTGGCATCGGCTACGCTGGGCTATCACAACAAACGCGTGGTCTTCTACAACGTAAACGGATTTTACGACAAACTGTTGGCCGCTCTGGACGAAATGAGGGTTCAGTCTTTCGCACGCAGGCCCCTGTCCGATTACTATGATGTGGTACATACATTCGAAGAACTTATACTGTTATTGAAACAACCTAATTTTACAGATACAAATGATTGACTCGATCCGAGAACTACTTCGCAAGGAAGCGGAAGCAGTAATGAACATTCCCGTCACCGACGGATATGAAAAGGCCGTAAACCTGATCGTGGAACAGATACACCGGAAAAAAGGGAAATTGGTCACCTCCGGCATGGGAAAAGCCGGACAGATCGCGATGAATATCGCCACGACCTTCTGCTCTACCGGTATTCCTTCTGTATTTCTGCATCCCAGTGAAGCGCAACACGGAGACCTCGGTATCCTGCAGGACAACGACATTCTGCTACTGATCTCCAACTCGGGAAAGACCCGTGAGATCGTGGAACTGACCCAACTGGCACGCAACCTGAACTCCAATCTGAAATTTATCGTGATCACCGGCAATCCGGACAGTCCGCTGGCAGATGAAGCAGATGTCTGTCTCAACACTGGAAAACCTGCTGAGGTGTGCCTGTTGGGAATGACCCCTACTACCTCTACCACTGCCATGACCGTGATCGGAGATATCCTTGTGGTGCAAACCATGGAGAAGACCGGATTCACCATTGAAGAATATTCCAAACGCCACCACGGAGGCTATCTTGGACAGAAATCCAGAAAACTATGCGTAAAGTAATCGGTATTGGAGAGACCATCCTGGACATCCTTTTCCAGAACGACAAACCTCTCGCCGCTGTGCCGGGAGGTTCCGTGTTCAACGGTATACTCTCTCTGGGGCGTATGGGAGTAGATGTCTCTTTCATCAGTGAGACCGGCAACGACCGCGTGGGCGAGAAGATCCTGCAATTTATGCGGGAAAACCATGTTTCCACCGATTATATCAATGTGTTTCCGGATGGAAAGTCTCCCATCTCGCTGGCCTTTCTCGATGATGCCAACAATGCTGATTATGTATTCTACAAAGACTATCCCAGCCAGCGTCTGGATGTGATCTTCCCTCAGATCGAGGAGGATGATATTGTAGTGATCGGTTCGTATTTCGCCCTAAATCCGGTGCTGAGAGAGAAAGTCGTGGATTTGCTTGACAAGGCAAGGGATAGTAAGGCAATCGTATATTACGACCCCAATTTCCGGAGTTCGCACAAGAATGAGGCGATCCGATTGACATCGACCATCATCGAAAATCTGGAATATGCGGATATCGTAAGAGGCTCCATAGAGGATTTTTTCTATATGTATGGCTTCAACGAAACAGACAAAGTATACAAAGACAAAATAAAATTCTATTGCTCCAACTTCCTTTGTACGGCAGGTTCACAGCAGATTGCTTTGCGTACGCGCAATGTGACCAAAGACTATCCGGTCGAGCCTATAGAGACAGTGAGTACCGTAGGTGCGGGCGACAATTTCAATGCCGGGATCATCTATGGACTGCTGAAATACGGTGTACGTCACCGTGACCTCGAAAATCTCACCGAAGCCACCTGGGACAAACTGGTACAGTGCGGAAAGGATTTTGCTGCGGATGTATGCAAAGGATACAGCAATTCAGTCTCTTCGGAGTTTGTGGCCAGTTATAAATAGGTCTGATCATACCAGCCGCTATTCGGCTGGTATGATCAGACGCTTGTAGAAAGGGCTGTTATCCTATTTGTAGAAAGATATATCATAAGTCTTTCCTAAGTTCAAACCATAAGTGGCAGATTTTACCTCGTCCCTTTTTTGAGCCCACTGGCCAAAAGCCCTCCGGGCATAGCCGTCAGACTAAGAATTATCAGGTATTGAAATGTTTGCCAGGTACATATTATTTGTTTATCTC
>DALZBD010000305.1:0-5464 GCA_031977515.1 Bacteroides sp.
AAACAGGCACTCCGATGCCTCTTCCGTACAGTTCGGTCAGACGCATATAGAAAAAAGCCCGTAATGTTTTGGCCTCGGCTATCCACTGCTCCTTTTTTGCCTCATCCATCGGTGTACCGGGTAGTCCGTTGATCGCATCGTTGGCTCTGTTTATACCTGTAAAACACCATTTCCAAACCGATGAGAACTGTGTGTTCCCGGCATTTCCCTCGCTAAACAAGCCATACGCCGATTTATTGGTTTGTCCGGTCATTCCAAATGCTTCCCATGCATAGTAACCCAAATTGGAGGTTGCTCCGACAAAACTACCCGACCACACAGGCATACGCAAGGCCTGATAGATTCCCCTGACTCCCTGATCGGCCAGATTCTCGGAAGCCCATATCGAGCCGGAATCAATTTCTCCAGGCGAATTCCTGTCCAGAATATCGGTGCATGAAGAGAATAATACGCAAACTAAAACGATTGCTGAATATCTTAATTTTTTCATGAGTCTATTATTTTAAAATGTTACATTGATTCCTCCGGAGAACATTCTTGACAGCGGATATACAATTACGCTGCCTCCTAACTCCGGATCAACTCCTCTGAAATTTTTGTTTTTGATCGTTAGCAGATTTTCTCCTGCCACATAGATCCTGACATTACCCAGACGTGCCGGAGTAATCCATTTCTTAGGAAGTGTATATCCTACCTGCAAGGATCTCAATTTGAGGAACGAAGTATTTTGCAAATAGAGCGTGTTGGTCGGAGATTTGCTGTTCGCAGCCAACAAACGCGGATACTTTCCATTTATATTTGCATGAGGGTCTGTTGCAGGGTCGTAATTATCGTAATCATACACAGACTTGTACGCATCATACGTATAGTACACCGATGCCGCATCTTCAGGAATGGCATCGTATGGCAACGAAATATTTCCATTCACGCCTCTCTCATTCAGATATGCGTACGATCCCAGCCTGGCTTCCCAGGACATACTCAAGTCGATCCCTTTCCATTCTGCTGTAATCACTGTTCCCAGGTTCCATTTCGGAGTAGCAGATTTCCCAATGAATTTCCGGTCATTGCTATCTCCATATACACCATCCCCGTTCACATCGGACATGAGTTGATCACCATACCACAATGTACCTCCGGAACCACCGGTAACATTTCCATTCGCATCTACTGTAGGTGTTCCTACCTTTTGACCAGCAAAATCATATCCTGCGGCGATCATACTTTTTACCCATTCCAGGTCGGCCTTTGTCCGGATCATCCCATCTTTGGGTCCTCCTTTTGGATCGACTTTTCCATCAGCAGTGTAATACTTACCGGATCCCTTATACGGAACATTCATGTAATACTCGTCTATCTGATGTCCTTCTACTCTTACTCTACTGCCAGACATTGTGGATACATCTCCCCAGTTGACATAGCCATACACAGGACGTCCCCAGATATCATACTGTCCGTCGATAGGTCCGTAATCCAAGGCTCCCCTGAATCGGGTTACTTTATTCGTATTGTATGACACATTCAGCGTAGCGCCATACCTGAAATCTTCGATTTTATCATTCCAGCCGACAGAGACTTCCACCCCTTTATTGACCATATTGGAAGTATTGAGCCACTGAGCGTTAGGAATAACCCCCAGGGTCAAAGACATTCTGGGTTTGTCCAGGATATCTGCAGAGTGCCGTTGATAGTAGTCAACCGACAGGTTCATTCTGTGGTCGAGTAATAAAGCGTCAAACCCGATATTAAAGGTAGACACTTTTTCCCAGGTAAGATCGTAATTGGAGGGCTGACTCTGTGCCAGACCATTTGAGATCTCTCCCTCGAGAACTCCATTCGTTCCGCGGTAAAGTGCTTGCCAGGGATAGTTGGCAGAGATTATATTTCCCAGTTTACCCCACGATCCTCTCAGTTTCAGATCATTGATACTTTCTTTCAGCGGAGCATAAAATTCTTCTTCCGATATACGCCACCCTGCCGAGAACGAAGGGAAATAGCCCCACCTGTGTCCCGGTGCATATTTTGAAGCAGCGTCGGCACGAAAATTAGCTTCCAATAAATACTTACCTTTATAGTTGTAATTTATCCTTCCGAAATAGGAGATCATGGCATAATCACCTTTAGCCGGACTGGCATAGAATTGATCAGTGTCTTTTGGTTTAGTAGGCAGATCGGTTATGTTCCAGTCGATCATTCCTTCACTCCGGCCTCTGAAGCCCGATTTTTCCCAGAACATTTGTTCGTATCCCAATAATCCGTTGATGCTATGATCACCAAATCTCTTATCGTAGTGCAAAAAGAAATTCAGCAAATAGCTCGATGTTTTGGCATGGCTTCTTGTGATAGGGGTATCCTCCAGTGTATTCATTACATTTACCGGTTGCTGGGTACCTAAACGAAAACTGTATAAAGGCAGGTTCCTGTTGTATCCTTCCGAGTCCTGGGTTATTTCCTGATAATTAAATTTCACTTCCGCACTGATCCCGTTCCAGATATCACCTTTTGCATACCAGGTAGTATTGATCGTTGTGTTTTCATTTTTACCTCCTGCAGCAGCCACATTCCTCAATACATTCTGCCGGTCATATTGGTTGGCATCTTCACCCGCTCCATAGTATCCATTGTATTCAGGGATCATACCCGGATATGCCTGTAGCAGGAAAGACATGGATGCATTTCCCGGATCTTTCTTCGTTTTGGTCAAATAGGTCTGCGTACCAAATTTCAGGATCCCGGCAACCGTTGTTTCCGTATTGATGCGGATGTTGAATCTTTGCTGCCGGGTATTGTCCAGAGTTCCCGGATTGTCCTGATAGCCCACTGATAATAAATAGGTACTGTTCTTAGAACCTCCGGACACTGCCAGGTTATGTCTCTGGAAGAAGCTCGGTTGGAACATCTCTTTAGACCAGTCCGTATTGGGATAGGCCATCCAGTTCGGTATGCCGAATCCGTTATCCACTCCGTGAGGATTGGAGTTTGCAGCTCTCCATGTATCTATCAGATAATCGCTGTACCACACACTTGCATTTACATCATTGTTGCGTTGTGCGATGTTGTGCCACTCCATCCATGAGGGCATATCAGACATAAGTTTCAAACTGGTCACCGGTTTCTGGGAAGCAAACAGGTTACTATATGTTATTTTAGGGGCTTCGTCTTGTCTTCCTCTTTTTGTAGTGATCAATATCACTCCATTGGCTGCCCGGGCACCGTAGATGGCTGCCGATGCTCCATCTTTCAACACAGATATATTCTCCACATCATCGGGATTTATATCACCCATCGATGCCTGTGCCCCGTCTATAATGATCATCGGGCTACTGTTATTGAAAGACCCTGCCCCACGAATTGTAAAACTGACATTCTCCGATCCCGGATTACCGCTTGCCTGTGATACGCTCAAACCAGTAGATAAGCCGGATAAAGAAGTCGACAAACTGGCGTTGGCTCTATTCGTAATTTTATCAGCGCCAACAGCCGACACTGAACCTGTAAGGTTTACTTTCTTTTGAATTCCATATCCAACGATCACCACCTCGGATAAAAGTGCCGATTCTTCTTCAAGCACCACATTCAGGGTGGTGGCATTACCGACTTTCACTTCTTTTGTTGTGAAACCGATATAAGAGAAGACGAGTGTTGCTCCCTGTGCCGGGACCCTGATCTCATAGCTTCCGTCAATCGCCGTAATTGTACCCGTGGCCGTGCCTTTTATAGCGACACTCACTCCGATCAGTTCTTCACCACTCTCACTGGACACCATCCCTCTGACCGTTACATCAGATTGTTGCAGTATGTGCTCTTCCGCATTTGCATGTGATGGAGATAATACTACCAAAAGAAGCATCAGGTATAATGGTTTCCACCATAAGAACCTCTTGTTTTTCATTTTAAATTTCATCTGTTCTTCATTTTTTTTGTGATTAATATAAAAGGTTTCCGTACTGTTCTTTTTCAAAACTGATCATTTTTCAATCTATTCGTACTTCAATAATACTTTGTTCTCTGCATCTCTGGAATTCTGTACGGGCACCAGGGTAAACGACCAATCATAGTTTGCATTCGAGTAGATCGTAGCAGCCGGTATCGGCCTGGTACCCCAGCTGTCGTATCCTCCCACACCTTGCTGCTTCATGTCTACACAGATCTCCACAAAGTCGCGAGGCTCAATGTCGCTGATGTGTGTCTGTTTGGGACGCCTGTTCTCAGCTTCAGCTTCATTGCGGTTTGCGATTTCCTCGGGGGTAAAGTTATACCACTGATAAGGCGCATCCGATTCCTGTGAATCAAAATCTTCCACTGTATTTCTTAATGCGTTGAATCCGATGGTAGTTGTGGCTTTCACCAGAAGGCCTTTCCCTGTATGGGTTGTTGCAGTGAACCAGCGGGTGTCTGTATGATGACCATTTTCCTGCGGACGTGCATAGCCAAAATAAAGATCTTCTGCCTTTGCACTATACACTCCGACAAGTGTTGCCCGATTGCGGTCTATATAGTTTTCCTGCGGTCCTCTGCCAAAGTATGTAATATGGTCCATCTCTACAGGAAGCCTGAAGCGGACCCCGATACGCGGAACTTCCAGTATCTTATTCCGTGCTTGTGCCAACAGGTCGGCAGCGGCTTGTGGCGAGTGAGTCGCCGTTTCGGCTTCCTGTGTTTTAGCTACCTCTTCGGCTTCTTTTTCCAGTGCCGTAAATCTCGCAGAAATACGGAGTACACCCAATGGGTCTAATACGTAGTGTATGATATAATGATTCCCTGCCGGTAGTAAGTAATCGACCTTCATGCCAACCGTATGGCTGGTAGTTGTCAAAGGCTCTACCTGAGAAACATGGAAGTTCTTACTGGCTTGTTTCCATGTCTGTAAACGCATAGGGGCTCCATTTCCGTAGTCGTTATCATTAGGACCTCTCCAGAAGTTAGGCTGTATACCAAAACCATCGTGGAAGTATTCAGTATGATCAACCTTATATGAAGTAACTATTCCCTGTTTCTTATTGAACACAAAGTCCACTTTTGAAGAATAGATACGTATATTGTCTCCCTCTTCGGCATACGTTAACCCGGGGTTAGTAAGATGACAGGTATATACTTTTTCTTCCTGTGTCAACGGCAGTTGGAATTGGTCGTGAGCCAGCATATACCCTGCCGGAACAAGCTGGGTCGCTTTTTTAGTGAACGCCTCAAAGTTTATAAAATACTCTCCGGAAGCCGTATGCCTGAAAGATGAATAGGGAATTACGATCTCGGCAGAGGCTTGCGGGGCCAGATCCAGCTTCAATGCAACCTCTTTCAGTTGTTTCCCATTATTATATATTTTATACTTTATCAGGTAGTCAGACAAATCGGTAAAGTAGAATCTGTTGGTAATCTTAAATATTCCTTTCTCCAGATCCACCGCTTCGAATCCAATGTCCTGATGATTGTATTTTACTTCGGTAAGTCCGGGATGTGGGGTCTG
>DALZBD010000306.1:0-5458 GCA_031977515.1 Bacteroides sp.
AAACACTACTTTTGCAGTAGATTTATCGAAACCTTATAAATTCTATAAATAAAATGATTAGCAAAGACGATTTTTGGAAAGAGTTCCAGGGGGAAGTCTGGAAACAGGAAATTAATGTCAGAGACTTTATTCAACGCAACTATACTCCGTATAGCGGCGACGGCTCTTTCCTGCAGGATAGCACCGACAAGACACGTAAAGTATGGTCGAAACTGACCGAAATGTTCCAGACCGAACGTGAAAAAGGCGTGTATGATGCCGAAACCCGGGAACCACAAAGTATATCGACCTACGGACCGGGATATATCGACAAGGACAATGAAGTGGTGGTAGGAGTACAAACCGATGCTCCGCTCAAAAGGGGTATCTTCCCAAAGGGAGGAATTCGCATGGTGGAGAACAGTCTCAACGCGTATGGCTACGAGCTGGACCCCATGACGAAGACGATCTTTACCAAATACCGCAAGACCCACAATGCCGGGGTATTCTCCGTCTATACGCAGGAGATGATGGAGGCACGCCGTTCGGCCATCATCACCGGACTGCCGGATGCCTACGGACGCGGACGCATCATCGGTGACTATCGCCGTGTGCCTCTGTACGGGACTGCCAACCTGATCGAAGAGAAAAAACGCTACCTCGTGCGTCTGGATATTCAGGAGATCACAGAAGAGATCATCCAGGCACGGGAAGAGATCTCCGAGCAGATCAGTGCCCTGAAAGAGTTTGAAAAGATGTGTGCGGGATATGGCTTTGATGTGTCGCGCCCGGCCCGTAATGCCCGGGAAGCCGTACAATTTCTCTACTTTGCCTACCTGGCAGCGGTAAAAGACCAGGATGGAGCAGCTATGTCGTTGGGACGCACGTCTACTTTCTTAGACATCTACATCGAACACGATATCCAGGCGGGTATCCTCACCGAAAAGGAGGCACAGGAGCTGATAGACCAGTTTATCATTAAACTGCGTATCGTGAGATTCCTGCGTACACCGGAATACAACGATCTCTTCTCGGGAGATCCGGTATGGGTGACCGAGTCTCTCGGAGGCCAGGGAGTAGACGGCCGCACGCTGGTGACAAAGACTTCTTTCCGCTACCTGCATACGTTATATAATCTGGGGCCTGCTCCGGAACCCAACCTTACGGTACTCTGGTCGCAGAACTCACCGGAAAACTGGAAAAGCTTCTGTGCGAAGGTGTCTATTGATACATCGGCGATACAGTACGAGAACGACGACCTGATGCGTCCGGTATACGGCGACGACTACGGAATTGCCTGCTGTGTATCTCCGATGATGATCGGAAAGCAGATGCAGCTGTTTGGTGCCCGTGCCAACCTGGCCAAATGTCTGCTGTATGCCATCAATGGGGGACGCGACGAGAAGTCGGGCGTGCAGGTGGCTCCGATGTATGCTCCCATCACCAGTGAGTATCTGGACTACAACGAGGTGATGGAGAAGTTTGAACAGATGATGCGCTGGCTGGCCAAGGTATATATCAATGCACTGAAGATGATCCACTACATGCACGATAAGTATGCGTATGAGGCGTACCAGATGGGACTGCACGACGGAGATGTGGAGCGTATACGTGCCACCGGGATTGCGGGACTCTCTATCGTGGCCGACTCACTGGCTGCCATCCGCGATGCAAAGGTAAAGGTGATCCGTGACGAACGGGGATTGGCGGTAGACTTTGAGATCGAAGGGGAATATGTACCTTTCGGTAATAACGACGACCGTACGGACCAGATCGCTGTAGAGGTAACGGGTAAGTTCATGGAATACCTCCGCCAGCACCAGACCTACCGCAACGCCACTCCGACACAATCTATCCTCACCATTACCTCGAATGTAGTGTATGGCAAAAAGACAGGAGCTACTCCTGACGGACGTCCGGCAGGGGCTCCGTTTGCTCCGGGAGCCAACCCGATGAACGGACGCGACAAGAAGGGAGCCATCGCGGCACTGGCCTCCGTCGCTAAACTGCCGTTCCAGCATGCGCACGACGGTATCTCGTATACATTCGCGGTTTCACCCGGTACGCTGGGAAAAACACGTGAGATACAGACAGAGAATCTGATCAGTATGCTGGATGGCTATTTCACTCCGGAGGGCGGACAACACTTGAATGTGAATGTATTTGACAAGGAGTTGCTGACAGATGCCATGGAGCATCCGGAGAAATATCCGCAGCTGACCATCCGGGTTTCGGGCTATGCGGTGAACTTTGTGAAGCTGACCAGAGAGCAGCAGCTGGATGTGATCTCAAGAACGATCAATCATTCGTTATAAAAACAGAAAGGTAAAGCAGCGGATGGTCTGTAAGGCCGGAAGCTGTAGGAGTTGAAAATAACATAAGTTGGAAACTATAGGAGGGTGTGTCAGGTTTACTTTGGATACACCCTCTTTGCTCTACTTTACTATGCGTGCAAGAATTCATTCTTTAGAAAGTTTTGGTACTGTGGATGGGCCGGGAATCCGTTTTGTGATTTTCATGCAGGGATGCCCGTTGCGCTGTATGTATTGTCACAATCCGGACACATGGGATGTGAAGGCAAATGTGAAATACGAACTGTCTGCACAGGAGCTCTTGCAGGAGGTACTGAAATACAAAAATTTCATTGCCAAAGGTGGCGTGACCGTGACCGGTGGTGAGCCCTTGCTGCAAGCTAAGGTACTGACTGAGTTTTTTCGTCTCTGCCAACAGCAGCATATTCATACCGCATTGGATACATCAGGCTGTCTGTTCAACGAAGCAGTAAAAGAATTGCTTCAATACACAGACCTGGTGCTGCTGGACATCAAAGCAGTATCTGCCGGGCTGCACAAAAAAATCACAGGTGCCCCACCGGATACCCCTCTTCTTTTTCTGGACTACCTCAGGCAGCAGGACATCCCTGTATGGATACGTCATGTGATCGTGCCGGACCTGACTGATGATCCGGAGCAGCTGGAGCAACTGGCAAAACGACTTACCGACTACCCCAATGTCCAAAAGGTAGAGTTGCTACCCTATCATACGATGGGAGAGAACAAATACGAGAAGATGGGCCGGGAATATCCTCTGAAAGATGTCTCCCCCCTGTCTACAGAAAAGTTGAAAGAAGCTCAGGAGATCTTTACCAGGCATCAATTGCCTTTATAAGTTCTTATCATTGAGTGAGGGAATTGATGATATTGCCTGTGTAAACTAAAATCTTACTTTCAACGTAAATCCATACAGGTATACACCTTCGTGTCTGCCAACAAATAACATTATCCGGAAAACCGCTCTTCTTTTTCCCAATATTTTATTTATATTTGTAAAACATAGCATACGGTTTCTTTTAGACAAAAGAACATAAGAACATATATTTTGTCTATACATTATTTGTATTGTTTGAATTTCTTTTGTTCTTATGTACTTTTGTCTAAAAAAGGCTTTAACTATCTTTGCAGAAGACAGGATGCGCCTCAGCATAGAAATTCCAACAAGCTTGATTCTCTGCATTCGGCTTTCACTATGTTCCGATCTCTGATACGATACACAATTATGAAATACATCTTACCTATACTATTCGCCCTGATACTTATTTTTCCCGGAGAACTACAGGCCACCCGGACAGATTCGCTGCTGCGGGTACTGGATCAGGTGATCACCGAACAACCAACCTACATTGCCGAGAAGGAAAGAGAGATCCGACAACTCAAAGATCTGATTCATCATACCCGTTCGGACGAACAACTCTACGATATCTACTGGCGACTGACCACTGCTTATTATTCTTTCAATACGGATTCGATCTATTTCTATGCCCGAAAGAAACTGGAGACGGCTACCCGGCTCAACAATCCGGGACTGATGGCGGACTCAAAAATGAACATTGCGGATGCCATGGCACAGACAGGGATGTATAAGGAAGCCCTGGATCACCTGGACATGATCCACAAAGAGAACCTGCCTTCTTATCTGTATCCTTATTACTATCACCTGCACCTGATCATTTATCAGCTTCTGGAAAGCTACTCTTCTTCGGAAAGTGAGAAAAAGAAATACAGCGATCTGGCGGCAGTATACCGCGATTCGGTCATTCTGGAGCCTGGCATGGAGAATGCGACCCGTATCTTTGTAGAGGCGGAGAAACTGAATATTTCCGGACACCATCAGGAGGCTTTGCTGCTTCTGGAGGATTTCCGACAGAAAGAGACGTACAATACACACATGAACGCTGTATTGGGTTATCTGCTTTCCATTACCTACAAAGGGCTGAACGACCGGGAACAGGAAAAGCAACACCTGATACTGTCTGCGATAGCCGATCTGCAGGATGGTATCCGCGAATACATCTCCCTGCGCGAACTGGCCATCCTGCTCTATCAGGACGGAGATATTGAGCGGGCCTACCGGTATATGCAACAATCAATGAACGATGCCCTGGCCTGCAACGCCCGTCTGCGGGTATACGAGATGGTAGAGACCTTCCCACTGATCAACCAGGCCTATCAGATCAAAATACAGGGGCAACAGGAAAAACTAAAACATTTCCTTTTCTACATCAGTCTGCTTTCTTTCTGCCTGCTGCTATTGATTTTCTATATCTACAGACAGATGCGGCGACTGGCTGCCGCACGCAATGAAGTAATAGCTACCAACAGCAAACTGAAAGAACTCAACGAAGAATTGCATGACTTCAACGACCAACTGACCAACAGCAATACGCGACTGGCAGAGACCAATCGCGATCTATCGGATGCCAGTCGCATCAAGGAGGAATACATTGGCCGCTTCATGGATCAATGCTCTATCTACCTGGGTAAGATGGAGGAGTATCGCAAGTCACTGGGCAAAACCGCAGCGACAGGTAAGGTAGAGGATCTATATCGCCAGATCAGGTCGAAACAGTTTATAGAAGACGAACTGGAGGAATTTTATAAGAATTTCGACGAAACTTTCCTGACACTTTTCCCTACATTCGTGGAGGAAATCAATCAGCTACTCGCCGAAGAAGAACGTATCGTACTCAAACCCGGCGAACGGCTCAATACCGGACTACGGATCTATGCCCTGATGCGACTGGGCATCACGGATAGTAGCACCATCTCCCGCTTCCTCCGCTATCCGGTGACAACGATCTACAACTACCGTACCCGCCTGCGCAATAAAGCCGCCGGCAACAGGGATCATTTTGAAAATGAGGTGATGAATATAGGTAAGCATGTGTAGAGAAAATATCTGTACAACAAGACAATACACAATAGAATAACAAACATAACCCTGTAGACAGACTGTATCTAAACCTACAACCGAAATTCCACCCCAATCCTACGGAAACGTGCTCCGAAGGGGACAGGAATATGATGCATACAGCACGTCCTTTGCACCCAGAGCATAGGGCAATATAGTATGTTGAGCATTTGTACAAGGCTCTCCTCTAAAAAGTATTAATTCATTGAAAGCGGGAAACTTTTGTCTGAAA
>DALZBD010000307.1:0-5458 GCA_031977515.1 Bacteroides sp.
CTATAACAAATTGTCAGTTTTGACTTTTTGATAATTAAAGTCTTTCTAAATCGCATATTTACAGTCTATCCGAAAGAAAAGAAAAAGAAACGCTTCCAGGGCAATCAAATAAAATTATTTTATCACCATTTTACACCAATAAACATCTATTGTCAATTAAATAGATGTAATTCAAAACCATTTTCCACATTCTCAGAAATACCAAAAGCATTTATTCATTTTGTGATAGTTCAATTTTCCTCTCCTTCCAGCCAAATAATTCTATTTTTCAGACAAAAAAAAAGTGCACTTTGTAAAGGACAGGTCGTTTGTTTGTAAAGGACAGGTCGTTTACTTGCAAAGGACAGGTCGTTTACACGCAAAGGACAGGTCATTTACAAGCAAAAAACGGGTGTTTTTATGCAATTTAGTCTAACAAAATGGTTTTTTATGGCATATATATTCCAATTCACTTTCTAACAGCTTTCTTTTTCATAAAGTAAGAAAAAGAGAATACTGCTTTTTAGTAACAAAAAGAAAGAAGATCGACCCTATATAGTTACAAAAAGAAAATCAGGATAAGGATCCTGATTTCATATATTTACTTCGGTCTGATCCCATGATCAGACCGAAGCAGTCATTCTGCCGAACAACAGAATACCTCTTTTCTTCTACTTATCAATTACTGAATTTGATCCCCAGAAAATAGGTACGTGGCTGTGTGGGACCATAGAAATAGCCGGAATCACGGAATTCGTATTTATCCAGATCCTTCTGGAAACTATTGAATATATTCTGCACACCGGCACTCACCTGCATTTTCAGGTGATCACGCAATACAAAAGTATAATTCAGCTTTACATTCAGATCCATAAAATCAGGGGTATGTTCCAGACGCGGTTCCTTGATATAACCTGCCATGTGAGGTACATACATCTTACCTGTATACGTTCCCGACAACGAGAAATCGAAGTTTTTCAGTGGTGCCGATGAAAAGGTGAAATATCCGTAATAATCCGGAGTACGCAGCATGTGGCGGGTAGTGAGATCCACATCATCTATCTGCGTCCAGGCTTCGTCAGAGTTGTAACGACTGCGTTGTACAGTGAATCCAACCTGCAATTGTGCATCCCGTCCATGAGCGATCTTACCATCCAGATTGATCCCGTATACTTTTGCTCCGTCGCCATTTCGTCTTTCCTGGATCAAATCGCCGTTTTTATCGTGACCGATGTCTTCGAGAAAGAAAGCGTTGCGCAGGTTTGTATAGAATCCTTCCACCAACAGATTCGTCTGCCAGTGTCCGATATTACTTGTCCAATCTACAGAACCGCTGAAACTGTTCGAGCGCTCTTCCTTCAGCCCGTCTGCCAGGCGGATCTGTACTCCTTCACCACCTACTGCAGTCACGTGCAGGTCTTCATCATAAGCCTGAGGAGCCCGGAAGCCAGTGGAATAGGTCAGACGCCCCTGAATGGCTTCGCTGGGTTTATAGAGGAGATTGACACGGGGACTGAAAATCACCTTATCAATCAGATTGTGTTTATCCAGACGGGCACCCAACAACATCGTCCACTGGTGCAACCGCCACTCATTTTGCAGGAATCCACCGCCAATGCGCACATCCTGTTTCATATCCCGGTGATAACCTGTCATTACATCATGCAAAGAATTGTTCTGATACTCCAATCCACCGGTGAAAGTAGCCGGTGCAAAAAGGAAATTATTCATATCCCGGACATACATTCCTCCCACGACCCACGTCAGATCATCGGTCTTTCCGTACGCATCGGGATCCTGCTGCGCACCGTAATAGCTGTTGCGATCTACATGCTGTATAGAAGCATAAAGCGATATTTTATGTTTGTATTCATTCCATCCCAGATCGTAACTCACCCCTCCGCTGTTGATCACGTGTTTGGTCTGCTCGGTAATATCCGACTCGTGAGGTTGCAGGTTGAATTTATTCCCTCCTCTGCGAAACTCATTGGTGGTATGATATTCCAGATTGATCCGGCTCATCGTAGTGGGTCGATAGTAAGAACGAAATCCGAATGTATTCATATTCAACTTACCCAATTCAGAGAAGCCGTCTCCATCGGCATCGTAAGGATTGCGGTTGCGATAAGATTCATAGAGGGCAATCCCATACGAATTGTCCTTAGACACCAGTGAGACATTAGCCCCCATATACTGTTCCCATGATTTTCCATTCATACTCGACAGATTGCTGGATATCTGGAAGGAATTGTTGATAGGGTCTTTGGTGATGATATTGATTGTTCCCCCTACGGCATTGGCACCAAAAAGGGCGGATCCACCGCCACGTACCACCTCTACACGCTCAATCATATTCACAGGGATCTGCTCCAGGCCGTATACTCCCGACAGAGCACTGATAATAGGGCGACTATTGATCAGGATCTGGGAATAAGGGCCATCCAGGCCATTGATACGTACTTGTGGAAACCCGCAATTCTGACAGTTGTTCTCTACCCGCAAGCCGGACTGATAGTTCAGAGCCTGCGCCAGATCGGTAGAGTTGACCATCTCAAAAAGCTTGGCACTCATCACATTCACCACTACCGGAGCGTTTTTTCTGCTGACCTCGTTGCGATTGGCAGAAACAACCACTTCATCAGTCATGAAGCTCTCCTCTTCCATTTTGAAATGTACGACCGCAGTGAAATCGGAACTTACCGTGACGGTCTTCTCCTGGGTACGATAGCCCATAGCCTGTACACGAAGGGTATACTCTCCGGCAGGTAGTTTACGAAATTCAAATTGCCCCTGTTCGTTAGATACAGCTCCCTGGCCGTTACCTACGATCTGAATAGTAGCATAAGGGATATTCTCTTCACTCCCTTTGACAATGACATGTCCGGAGATCATATTTCCTTCTTTAATGGGATTGGCAGATCGGGCTATACCTGCCATGGATAACAGCAGTAATAAAATAAAAAAGTGTCTCATTCGTGTGGTTTGATAAAATTAGAAATGCTCAGTGTGTAAATATACAGTATGATCTGAATCCTGCTCCTTACCAGAAAGAAAGCAGTATTTCAGACAGAGAAGGCGTTTGCCTTAACGTGAAAAAAGATCAGTTGAAAAGGGAAGAAAAGGGAGGAGCACGCAACAATCGTCCCTGCAAAACCTGACAAACCAGTACAGGTATCGAACGATATACACGCAATTTGCAATACCGGGGCATCAGGTGAATAAAGTCTTTTCCTATCGCTAAAGAAGAAGCCTCCACATGACCCAACAAACCTATAAGAAGTAGTTCACTGGTTGTATGGTCATGCTGTCCGGTATTGAGGTGAGAGTGATAAAGGCTCACCCCATCTACCTCATGCACATGGATAAACAACAGAGTGTTTACCTGTAACAGAGAAAATAAGACAAGTAGAAACAGAGATAATAAAGGTCTCTTTACTGTTTTCACCACGCACACATTTTTTTCAGTGCGCAAAGATAGGTGTTTTTCTTCAAAGAAGTCTTATATGCTAAATATTAAACAGAAATAAAAGGAATTAGGGGGTTCAGAAGCAATTTCAATCTCATGATATGACGTATTTCTGTATATCGATAGCATTACCCGATTCGTAACAGAAAAGAGAAATTTAAACTAAAAACGGAACTCACCACCATACATCCGGGTTTTTTTTCTGGTTTTTCTTTCAATCAAAAAAAGCAGATATATATATCAGAAACACAACTCCTGTATAATTTCTGAAAAAGTCTAAGAAACTTCGTTCTTTTTTCATTACTTTACCTGTAAATCAGAAGGATAAGAAAGAAGTTTTAGTCTCGACAAAACGTTTTCTATCCGGATGGATATGATCCCAAACTGTCCTACGCTCCGGGGCCGGCAGATCCGGCTCCGGAGTACCCCCTTGGAAATCTTATTCTCGAAAACTGCAATTCAGGGAAACCAGAGATCAATAAGAAAATTTCTATAAAAATAAACCTATTTACCTAACAAGTTGTTAAACAAAGAACAAAAGTATTTCCTTTCAAATAAACAACAAAATCAATCTTTACCTTATGAAAAAATATGTAGCAGAAATGATAGGAACACTGGTGCTGGTACTGATGGGATGTGGTAGTGCCGTGTTCAATGGAGGGGCAGGGAGCACCCCTCAGGTAATTGCTATTGCATTTGCTTTTGGTTTGTCGGTAGTAGCTATGGCTCATGCAATTGGTGGAATATCAGGATGTCATATCAATCCGGCCATTACCTTAGGTTGTGTCCTCAGTGGACGTATGAGTGGTAAAGAAGGAGGACTATATATGCTATTTCAGGTAATTGGTGCCATATTGGGTTCTACCATTCTTTTTCTTCTGGTACAAGGCTATCCTACCGCATCAGCTACTCTCACAGGAGCCAATGGATATGCAGAGAGTACTTCTACCCTTACCGCCTTCCTGGCTGAGGCGATCTTCACCTGCGTATTTGTATTGGTGGTGCTGGGAGTCACGGACAGTAAAAAAGGAAATGCAACAGTGGCAGGTCTGGCCATCGGCCTTACTCTGGTACTTATACATATCGTGTGTATTCCTATTACGGGAACCTCTGTCAATCCTGCACGTAGCATAGGCCCTGCTCTGTTTGAAGGTGGCACAGCTTTGTCTCAACTCTGGCTCTTCATCCTGGCTCCTTTTACAGGAGCAGCTTTGAGTGCATTGATATGGAGATTTCTCTCTTCCGGAAAAACAAACCAATAGCACCCTTGCAAAAAAGTAATATTGCGAATATAAAAACATTCCCAATATGCAACGGAAGAGTCTATTATTTATACCTAAACCTTTATGTATGTAAAGAGCCCGGAATCGTGACTCCGGGCTCTTTACATATTTTTGAATTTCAATTAGAGAATCTCTTCAGAAGACTGTGAAATACTACGGATAATACCCTTGTAGTGAAAGAAAAATCTCAGTAAATCCATATTTTAATCCTTTTCTTTTCATTCTTCTCTGAAAAGGTTTTCATCTCCCGATAGTTTATTTATAAAATCTAAGCCTACTCATAAAAACAAAGGAGGAATCTTATATTCCTCCTTCAATACACATATATAAAGCATTTGCTTCGTATATATACACATCATTTTTTACTGATCTGTTCCGACCAGAAGGTAGATGCTATTACTTTCCTCTTTTCTCAGAAGTAAAACGTCCTTGAGAATCTCTCTCTTCATCCCTGTTTTGTCCTTGTGAGGATGAGCGTGAACCTTGTTTGTTCTGACCATATTCAGAAGTAAAACGTCCCTGAGAATCTCTCTCTTCATCTCTGTTTTGTCCTTGTGAGGATGAGCGTGAACCTTGTTTGTTCTGACCATGTTCAGAAGTAAAACTTCCTTGAGAATTTCTCTCTTCATTGCGTGATTGACTGCCACGTCCGTTGTTAGAATCTTTAGATTTCATAATTGTTAAAGTTTAAATTAAAAATATAGGTTGAAACTCTCAGGAGCACTCTTTC
>DALZBD010000308.1:0-5452 GCA_031977515.1 Bacteroides sp.
TTTCAGTCCTTTGCTCTACCAACTGAGCTATGGCACCGCTTGTTTGCGGATGCAAAGGTAATGAAACTTTTTAATTGTGCAACAGAACAACCGGAAAAAACAGTAACTTTTGAACATTGAATGCACAGGGAGAACGGCTCTGTAAAACTATCCTCAAGAGTCACAGAGGGTTTCGTCGGTACATCAATCCGCTTGTTCCGATGGTTTTTCCTGTAATGGATTCCAACCCTGAGCTTTAAGAATGAATTCCTGTCCGTCACGCGAGATCAGGGCGCAACCCATCTGCTCGTTGGTAATGTGTCCGATCAGGCGGATACCTTCCATTTGCGATATCTTCTCGTGATCAGCGATAGGTACAGTGAAGAGTAACTCATAGTCTTCTCCTCCATTCATGGCGCAGGTGGTAAGGTTCATATTGAACTCCTCCGCCATGACAGCTGTCTGATAGTCGATAGGGATATGCTCTTCATAGACCCGACAGCCCACTTTGCTCTGCGTGCAGATATGCAACAGTTCCGAAGACAGACCGTCAGATATATCGATCATGGAAGTAGGACGTATACCGGCCTCTGCCAGGCGTTGCACGATGTCTCTCCGGGCTTCTGGCTTGAGCTGACGCTCCAACAGGTATTCCTTACCCACAAAATCGGGCTGGGCATTTTCCTCGCCTTTAAATATCGCTTTCTCCCGTTCGAGAAGTTGCAGGCCCATATAGGCTGCCCCCAGGTCACCGCTTACACAGATAAGATTCGTCTCTCTGGCCCCATTGCGATAGACGATCTGCTCTTCCGGAGCTTCGCCGATACAGGTAATGCTAATGGCAAACCCGGTGAGTGATGAAGTCGTGTCACCCCCTACAATATCCACCTGATGCTGCGCGCAGGCCAGGCGCAATCCGGCGTAGAAATCCTCGATATCCTCTACACTGAACCGTTTGGATACCGCCAGAGATACGGTGATCTGCTTCGGCATACCATTCATGGCATAGATATCGGAGAAATTCACCATCGCCGATTTGTAGCCCAGGTGTTTCAGAGGTACATAGGTCAGATCGAAGTGTACACCCTCCATCAGCAGATCGGTAGTGACTAAGACTTTTTGTTCGGGGTAGGAGAGTACGGCTGCATCATCCCCCACACCGTACTGGCTGGAAGAGTTTTGTAAATGAATGTCATCCGTCAGTCGACGGATCAGGCCGAATTCTCCCAAAGAAGCTATTTCTGTTCGCATACGTTTTTTACTTTATAATAAATGAGGCCATTCTTTCTATAGAATGGCCTTATAGGGTTAGCATCACATCCTGAAAGATGGGATGTGCGCCTCGCACTCAGGAACGATTGATCAGTTCTCTCATGATGGCAGTCATTTTGGGCTGTGCCACGTTGGCTGCCTGCTGCACCTCTTCATGAGAAACCTCTACGATCTTACCTTCCACACCGAGGTCCGTGATCACAGAGATACCGAATACTTCGATCTTAGCATGGTTGGCCACGATCACTTCAGGTACAGTAGACATACCTACGGCATCTCCTCCGAGGATACGGAACATCTTATACTCCGCCGTGGTCTCGAAAGTAGGCCCTTGTGTACCGATATATACTCCCTGCTGTACCTTGATCCCGTTTTCAGCAGCAATCTCCATCGCTTTACTGATCAATTCTTTGCTATACGCTTCACTCATGTCCGGGAAACGGTCTCCGTACAGGTTCTTACCACGCAGCGGATGTTCCGGGAAATGATTGATATGATCCGTAATGATCATCAGGTCACCGATCTCAAAGTCGGGGTTTGTACCGCCACTGGCGTTGGACACAAAGAGAGTCTTGATACCCAACTCTTTCATCACACGTACAGGAAAAGTTACCTCCTGCATGGTATAGCCTTCGTAGTAATGAAAGCGTCCCTGCATGGCCATGATATCTTTCTGACCCAGCTTACCAAAGATCAGTTTGCCGCTGTGTCCTTCCACGGTAGAGACAGGGAAGTTTGGGATCTCTTCGTAAGGGATTTCGTACTTCTCTGTGATCTCAGTGACCAGGCTTCCCAGTCCGGTTCCCAGGATGATCGCTGTCTCCGGGGAAGTGTGCATCTTACTTTGGAGATAAGATGCTGTTTCTTTTATTTTTTCTAACATAACCAAGAATGTGTTGATTAAAAGTTTCTTGTTGGTTTTGCAATATCTCGACCTCTATAGGCAAAGCATAGAGGTGATTCTTCAGTTCTTCGTCCATACCCTTACATTGCAGCAGGCGGGTGGCGTCTTTTTCCGTAGTTACAATGATGCGGCGCTCTTCTTTCATCCGTGAGAATGTTTCCTGCAGTCGTTGGATATCCTTACGGGTGAAAGCATGGTGATCTGCGAAGGTCAGCAGACAGATGTTTTTGCTATACTGTTCCAGTTCCTCCTGCATACGGGCAGGAGAGGCAATACCCGTAAGTAGCAGAATGCCTTCGTCCGGAGATAAGCTATTCAATGGCCGGACAGGTAGTTCCTGCTCCGGAAATACCGGAACCAGATCTCCATAGCGATACGCAGAGAAATAAAGTTGCTGATACGGATAGAGATGGAGTCGCTTGGCAATCACGTTGAAATCAATGGGTTTGATATCCGGCGGACATTTGGTCACGATCACCATCTGTGCACGTATCTTCTCCGAGGCCGGCTCGCGCAACCTGCCTGCCGGTAGGAGGGCATCGTCGCAGAATAGACGGTGAAAGTCGGTCAGCAGGATGTTGATGCCTGCATCTACATACCGATGTTGAAAGCCATCATCGAGCAGGATCACATCTGTCAGCGGCTCACTGAGTTTACTCAACTGCCGGATGCCGTGACGACGATCTTTGTCCACGGCAACCCGGATTCCCGGAAACTTGGTATGGATCTGAAAAGGTTCGTCACCGATATCCTCTACCTTACTTTCCGGTGTCGCCAGTACATATCCGTTTTTCCTGCGCTTATACCCCCGGCTGAGGACTGCCACCTGAAACTCCTTTTGCAGCAGGCGCACCAGGTATTCGGTGTGCGGGGTCTTACCCGTTCCTCCCACCGCCAGATTGCCTATGCAGATAACAGGTACGTCAAACGTTTCCGACCGGAGCATGCCCCAGTCGAACATTTTATTACGAATCCCTACTCCCAGCCTGTAGAGGAGGGAGAAGGGATACAAAGAGTGATGTATGCGTACGCAGTTATCTTCCATTATGTCAGGGAAAAGGTCTATTTTATATGCAGCTCAAACGGGAGCCGTGCCTGAATGCGGTCTGCCTCCTGGATATTCCGGAGCAATGTGAAGTCGTTGTAATAGCTTCCGAGGTTTTCCTTCAGGAGGCGCGACTCTACAGAGCGGGAGGTAGACGTATTTATAAGCGAAGATAACAGATTTTCCTTTTCCGGGTAAGAAATTACCGTATATTTTTCAACACCTGACTTTTGAATAGCGATCTCCAGAGCAGTATCCAATCCGCCCAGTACATCTACCAGTCCCAGTTCCAGAGCTTTGTCACCTGTCCATACACGACCCTGTGCCACTTCGTGGATTTGTTCGGTAGTCAGCCCGCGACCTTCCGCGCAGCGACACAGGAACAGATCATATCCTTCGTTGAGGTAAGTCTGCATGATTGCCGATTCATCGCTGTTGAACGCACGGGTGATGTTGCCAAAGTCAGAGAATTTATTGGTTTTTACCACATCGAACGTCAACCCTATTTTATCTGTCAGTCCCTTTACATTAGGTATCATACCGAATATACCGATAGAGCCGGTAAGAGTGTTGGGTTGAGCCACGATGGTATCCGCAATACAGGCAATGTAGTATCCTCCCGATGCGGCATAGTCTCCCATGGACACAATCACAGGTTTCTCAGCTTTCAGCTCTTTCACAGCATTCCATATCTGTTCCGACGCATACGCGCTACCTCCTGGTGAATTCACACGCATGACTACAGCTTTCACATTCTTATCTTCCTGCAATTTGCGCAGATCACGGATCACTTTGTCCGAATTGATAGACTCACTGCCATCGTAAGAACCTCCGGAAACAATATCTCCCACCGCATAATAGACAGCGATCACATTGCCACTCTTGTCTTTGGGTACATTGCGGCGTACATTACTCATCGCTTCCAGATTCAGAGCCTGGAATTTCTTATCGGTATCTATCTCCAGCCAGTTGGTCTTGAGATAGTCGCGTACATCCATTTCATACATCAGTGTATCTACCAATCCGGCTTGTAGGGTCTGTGACGCATCCTGCAACATCAACATACGGTCTGCCAGCGTATTCAGAGAGTCTACAGACAGCTGGCGGGATTCACTCACTTCCGTCAGCATACTGTTCCAGATAGATCCGATGTATTCGGAAAGTTGCTGACGATTTTCCGGACTCATTTCTGTTGCGATGAAAGGCTCCACAGCCGATTTGTATCCACCTACACGGAATACCTGAATGTCAACACCAAGTTTTTCCAGCAGGTTCTTATAAAAAGTAGGAGTGGCAGCCAGTCCGTTCCATTCGATTCCCCCTTTGGGATTAAGAATTACCTTGTCGGCCACACTGGAAAGGTAATACAGACGTTGTGTGTAGAAATCAGAATATGCTATAATAAATTTACCTGACTCTTTGAAATCCACCAATGCTTTACGGATCTCCTGCAGGGAGGCGTATGGAGTACTCAGGGAAGTAGCCTGGATATAGATTCCCCGGATATCATCATGTTCTTTGGCCTTACGGATGGAAGAGAGAATTTCGTCCAGGCCATAAGTGGGGGTAGAGGTCATGCTGAGGAGCTCTTCAAAGATACTTGTCTCCGGTTTGCGTTCGGTAAGTTTACCATTGAGATTCAGAACCATTACTGCATTCTTCCTCACCACTGTCTCAGAGTCGGAAGAGGAAACCATACCCAGAACGATCAGGGTACTGATAAAGAAAAGTACAATAGAGGCCAATACAACCCCCGTAAGGGCGGCCAGAGTCATTTTCAGAAAATTTTTCATATATCTGCTTTTTTACTGTCGATCCGTAAACTTGAACCAACAAAGATAACAAATGAGTTTGATTTTTTCCTATAAGTCGCACGGAAAAACGATTTGTCACAACAAAGGATAAATAATTGATCTGATTTGTGAAAAGCATTTTTTGATACCTGACGAAGTATCTGCGGGATAACGCGGGAGAGGTGAAATAGTATAACACTTTATATGGTCTGAAAAAAGATAGGGGAACAGGTTCTTATCGTTTGAAAAATCAGGGGTATATTTCAGATCAAAGAATTTTGTGTCCACTCAGGTATGTATCGTAAAGTGGCAGGGGATAAAACCGAATTCGGATATTGCATATACATTATTATATATGCAAGCAGAAGAGCCTGAAGTTTTTTTCCTGTTTTTTTGTTTGGTCTTTCTGTTTCACATGGTGTTTTTATTTCATTTATATAGAAGGGGAAAGCATCAGCC
>DALZBD010000309.1:0-5451 GCA_031977515.1 Bacteroides sp.
CCTACACCTTTTGGCAACGAAGAGAATTATCTGGAAGCCGATGGTAGCATTAAATATGCGGGTGATGCAGATTATAGAAAAAATGACAAGTGGGACCTTCGCTGGTCGAACACGATAAATTACGAATTTACACTGAAAGATATCCACAGGCTTAACTTTCTGGCAGGTCAGGAGATGACAAACTCGGGTGGAACAAACATGCGTATGAAAGGAGACAAGTTTCCTTTCAATTTTACCAAGCAAAATGCCTTTGCAATGATGTCACAATACGGAACCAACTTACTTGTAGAAACTTCAGTTTTAACTCCAAGTCGCATTGTTTCCTATTTCGGTAGGGCAAACTATTCGCTCTTAGATAAATACATGCTTACCTTTACGTTCCGTGCTGATGGGTCTTCCAACTTTTCACCCGACCATCGGTGGGGGTATTTCCCCGCAGCTGCTTTTGCATGGCGTGTTTCAGAAGAAACTTTCATGAAAAATATTTCCTGGATCGATGATCTTAAACTTCGCGTTTCTTACGGTCAGGTGGGCAATGATGCTATCAGCGCCGACCAGTGGACACAAATGTGGGCTGCCGAAAGTGATGTGCGCTGGCTGTATGCCCTTGCAAACGAACAGTTGCCTTCTTACAAACTGTCTCCTGATGCATTGAATAGCAGCATTACTCCCAAAGCAAACAGCAACCTGAAATGGGAAACGACCATTACACGTAATCTCGGACTCGATTTTACAGTACTCAATGGAAGGATGTGGGGTACGGTCGACGTATATAAAAATACAACAAAAGATCTGTTGATGTTAACCGATACACCTTCTATTATTGGATTCACAAGTACCTATGCAAACGTAGGACAAACCAGCAATAAAGGTCTTGAACTTTCTCTCTCGGGTTTGATCTTCAAAAACAAAGATTGGAATATTACAGCAGGTGCCAATATCAACTTTAACAGAGGCAACATTGATAAACTGGCAGAAGGAGTCCAAAGCTCATATGGAACACAATTCCTGCAATCAGGTATTCCGAATGGTGACTACGTTCTGCGCGAAGGCAGACCTGTTGGTATTGTAATGGGATACAAACTGGATGGTAAAGGATATTATACAACGGATGATTTCAATTACGACTCAGCAACAGGTGTGTTTACATTGAAAGAAGGGGTTGCTGATCTTACAAGTGCATTCGTGGCCAATCATAAAGGTAAGGTTCCAAGCGGCCAGCAAGCCTATCCGGGCATGCCGAAGTTTAAGGATGTCAGTGGAAATAACGGGACACCTGATGGTATAATTGACGAAAAAGATTATGTAGAAATCGGTAACATGAATCCCAAACATACAGGAGGGGTCAATATCAACGTCAATTATAAGAACTTTGACCTGGGTATGTACTTCAACTGGAGTTACGGCAACGATATCTATAACGCCAATAAGCTGGCATCACTGTATACCGGAACAAAAGGCGGTGGTTTCTTTGGTAATAAACTATCATTCGTAAAAGATTCTTATACCTATTATGAAATTCAGAATGGAGATCTGAATCGTCTTACCACTCCCGAACAATTAAATGCTGCTAATACAAATGCAAAGTTACCTTCTGTACTTCTGCAGCAGGGATATGTTTCTGAAATTGGTATCGAAGATGGGTCATACCTTCGTCTGAATACACTGACCCTGGGTTACACTTTACCGAAATCGGCCATAGACAAAATAAAGATAAACAACCTCCGCGTATATGGAACTATTTACAATGTATTTACCCTGACCGGTTATTCCGGACTTGACCCGGAAATTAATTCACAGGCAAATAGCAACAAATCCCGTTATCCGACTCCGGGACTTGATTGGGGAACTTATCCTCGTGCCCGTCAATTTGTACTTGGAATAAATGCTACTTTCTAAGGATCGGTAAATGAATAATAAACTTTTAAGAATAATAACGATGAAAAGAATAGTAATATATATATACATGTTGCTTACATTGTATGTGTTCGCCGGATGTAATGACTATTTAACTGTAAGCAATCCAAGTCAATCTTACGATGACTTTGTTATGGCAAGCCCGGACGAAGCCTTTAAAACCTTGTCCTATGCTTATGCAGAATATCGTCAGAATGCAGCACATGGAGGAAACTATTTATACCAGGATGTTGTCGGATCTGACGCAGAATATATGAGCGAATATCCTACGGCAAACAATGTGATTGCCAGATTACAACCATCTGCAACTGCGATAGGTGTTTCTGCCACTCAATACAACAGTCTGAACATTGTTTTTGCTTTGGCTTCCCGCATAGCAGGATTGATAGCAGAGAAAGAAGAATATATGGCAGACATGGCGGCCGGCAGAACTACCGACTGGACACATATTTATGGAGAGGCTATGACCTTGCGTGGACTGTGCGCCTGGGAACTGGTGCGTCATTATGGGGATGTTCCATTTGGATATGAAAACGAAAATGTGGACCAATATGAGTTGAGCTCGCGTTTTGACATTATGGATCAGATCATAGATGAACTGAAAGCCGCAGAGAGCCACATGTATATCCTGGGGCAAAACGGGATCACAGCCGAGCGTTTGAGCCGCTCTTACACCAATGCACTGATTGGTGAGATCGCACTACATGCAGGTGGTTGGCAAACGATCCGCACCGACGTAGCTGGCTTGTATGGTGATGTGCAATTTGACCATAAAGGTTCGGATGACGGTCTGTGTGTATACGCACGTCGCAAAGATTATCCGGATTACATCAAAGTTGCCGAGCAATATCTGAATGCAGCTGTAAATACTTACAATGGAACTGCTCAGCTGATCACCACAGATAGCAGAACTTTCAATAACCCATTCCAGGTACACTGGCAGGAGATCAACTCCAGACGGGTAAGCCAGGAGTCTTTATTTGAAGTCGGTTGTATGGCTGGTGTAGGCAACTGCGAACATCCTTACAGCATGGGACGTCCCGGTGCCAACAATGCTGCTGTAAGTCTCTTAAATACATTTGCAGCTATTCGTATTGTTCCTACTTTCTTTTACAACGCTTACGAACCAGGTGATAAACGCAGAGATGTAAGTATGGTGGTAACCGGAAGCGATGCGGCAACGGGAAAGGAAGAATTGGTTCCTTTCGGTACAGGTACCCGTATCGGTGGCGGCGGCCCAAGTATCAATAAATGGGATCAGAACAGAGGAGATATACCTAACTACCCGAACGCAGGAAACCGCTCGTCGGGTATGAACTACACTGTAATGAGAATGGCAGATGCCATGCTGATGCTTGCTGAAGCAAAAGCTATTCTGGGAAATGATGATGAAGGTGCTATCGCTCTGGTAAATCAGATCCGTACAAGAGCTTTTGGTCATACGAATGCCAACATATCCGGACTCTCGGGTGAAGATTTGCTGGATGCGATATACAATGAACGCAAATTGGAATTGTTAGGCGAAGGTGATATTCGCTGGGATATGATCCGGTCAGGTAAATTCAACGAAAGAGCGATTGCTGTTCGTAAGGAAATGGCAGAGATGGCAGCAGGCCTTGAAAAAGATGGATATTATACGTTTTCAAGTGGCAGAACCATTTCCAACTATATATGGGTAAAACACGTTCAGATAAACGGAAGCACCACAGCGGTCGTTACACAGGAGAGTACCGACGAGAATGATCCGGCACTCTATCCGGGTTGGCGCGGTATCTACGAATGGGGTTCTACTGCACATACAGCAACCGCAAAAAATCTGGCTATCAAAGGGCTATATACCTATATTGATCCGAATAGCCTGGAAGCGCAGGCTTTGGAAGATGAGGGATACGAAAGAAAGAACTGGGGCATTACCATCTGGAATGATTCAAATGCAAAGGCTATGTTTGAAGCTGCTATTCTGGACGGTGTAGTAGGGCGTGAACAACTGGCACCCCGATACTATCATCCGATGCCTGTTATGATTATCGGCCTATCGAAAGGAAATGTGACCAATGGCTACGGATTGCCCAATAATTAATAAATAACTAAGTTGTTAGACGAGATTGTAAGATAGGATAACGAAGGATTGTCTGAGGAATTTATTTCCCACAGGCAATCCTTTTTTATAAATGAAACATCCTTTCTCCGGAAAGAGATGGATATGCGTTGTAGCTCATAGGTTATACAGCGGTCCCGGGACGAACTATCCGCTACTGTTACATATCTGTTTTATTTAGCCATTCCAGGTCCGGAAAAAGAAGGTTCACTTTGACACAACAGCCTCCTGTTTTTTAAATCTGCAAGCAGTAGAGCCTGTTTATATTATGCTCGTTTCTTTATTTTAGACGCAACTATGCATCTCTACACCGACGAGATATTTGTAGAGACGCATAATTGCATCTAAAAAAAGGAATAAAAAGATAAAAAGAATGCCGAAGAAAAAATAACCAACGGTCGACGTAATCAATTGAGACGGTCAGCGTTAGCTAAAATTGAAACAGGCTGCTCAAATAGGGGTTGGTTCATTGCTTCACTACTGCTAATGGGTGGTTTCACTACCAGATAACCTAGTTTCACTAACGGATAACCTGGTCAGACTACGAGATAAATCCGGTAGATAGACAGAAAAAGACAATAAAAAACCCGGAACATATACATGCTTCGGGCCTTCTCTTCCATGAGGTGTAGAATGTTTTCAACTATCCTAATGCATTCCCTCCCTCATTTCCTCCACTACCTTCATTGTCATTTTCATCCGGGATATATACTCCGAAGATTCTTTTGAAGAACTCAGTTCTTTGATCTGGTGAGCGATGTAATCTTCACCCACACTTTTACCAAGGGTGACCAACTGCGGATAATACTTCCTATTATCACGACTGATTGGATTTTCCCGCAACTTTTTTTTGTAAATGATTGCCATTGTTTTTCAATTTTACTATGAATACTATATATACAGAGGTTCCGGAACTCTTGTGACACAAAGGTAAGTACCACCTAATCAGTGAAATTGCATATAAGGCATAATTCGTGGTTTTCCGTATCAAAAGACATTTTTTGGTGTTAAAATGCACATATAGTGCGATAACTCCATGCATGAAAATACAGTATAGCATAAGATTATGCCTCATCGTCTATAGAGGCGATATGCGTATGGATAGCCTCGGATTATCCGGTCGGAAAGTATAGAATGCAGCTCTTGCGAAGTATGAGAAGCGTTGGATATCGCCTTCCGGAGAAAACAAACAGTTCAAAAATGGCACTACATTAAAAAACGGGCAAAAGATAAATCGGATCTTAATGTATTCCTCTCTTTCTTTCCTGATATTATTCCATACCTTTGCAGAAGAAAGGATTTCAGACAAAAGAACATAAGAACAAAAGAAATTCAAAGGCCACAAATAATTTATGGACAAAATATATGTTCTTTTGTTCTTATGTCTAAAAAATTGCTTTCATTATATTTGTCACATCAACCCACATTGTCATGGA
>DALZBD010000310.1:0-5445 GCA_031977515.1 Bacteroides sp.
AATACAAGTTACTATTTCCGCCTTTTTCTTTCGCAAAGAAACAAAATAACAACCCATAAAAAAAGAGTCTTTCCACAGGCTCTTTTTCTTCTCATATAAATAGTATAGCATGGATTCCCGAAAGAAAAGCATTTTACATGTCACCCCCTTCCTTCCATGATTGTCAGATCAATACTTATCAGTCGCATAGCAGTTGTCTACTCTGTTTTTATTTATTTTTCATACCATTCAGAAATTCAATAATTACTTCATTGAACCGTTCCGGTTGCTCCATATTACACATGTGTCCACAATCATCCAACACCACCAGCTTTCCATGGGGCAAATGATCCAGGATCTCCGGATTTTCCGAATAACGGTTGCCCGATGAATTTCCTTCGATCAGAAGCACCGGAACATCGGGCCTTCTTTTCTGTAATTCCTCCCAGGCATCCAGTCCCGCAATCACACGTACTTCTTTGTGTAGAGGTTGCCAGGCATCCCAGTCATCGATCATTTTCCAAAGGGGAGCTGCCATACGTTCTTTACGCGTACCTCCGGAACTCATCAGCCCCTCAAACCACTCTTTCTTCATCACTTCTACCCCTTTTTCCTTCAAAGCAGCTATCTCCTGATCTCTGCGAGCCGCTTCTTCCGCTTCCATCGGTTGGCTGGGACCGGGTGTCTTTCTTCTGTTGCCACTGGCCAGCACCACAGACTTCATCCTTTCCGGAAACCACCCCAACATATCAGCACCTACAAATCCTCCCAGAGACAGCCCCACAATATGAGCTTTTTCGATCTGTAGAGAGTCCATCAGGCGCACCAGATCCTCCACATGGGTAAACTGATAATCTTCTGTCTGTGAGGAAGAAACCCCATATCCGCGCAAGTCGTAACGGATCACCCGGTATTGGTCGCGAAAAGCATCGACCTGTTCGTCCCACATCCTATGATCCAGAGAATGTCCGTGAACAAAGATAATAGCCTCTTCACCCGCTCCACTCTCTTCATACCACAAAGAACCGTTTCCTACGTCTATTCTTCCTGTATGGATTGCCACTTTATCTTCACCGGAAGTTCGACTGGCACAACCAGAAAAGAATAGAAAACCAAACATTATCATGCCTGTAAAGCAAATACCAAATCTCTTCATATATATCAGACTAAACTTATTTTTTATTATCATTCCAAAACGATTTCCTTCTCTGCTCCTGCTTATATCATAAGATTTTATATAAATAAAACCTGACTTACAAATATGTGAATAAGTTTCCACATAGTGAAAATTACTCTGAAAATTATTCTTATTTTCAATTTTAATAACATTGAAAATGAATTCCGGAAAAATGACCTGACTGTTAAAACGATCCCGGGTTTCCGGGGTGTGGCTTTATACTTTTATAAACAAAAGGCTATCAGGTGCTTAATTTGTATAAATAGGACTATCCCGGATCAAACAATTTACAAATCTCTCTGTTCGGGAACTATATACAATAAACAATCGTAGTGTATGAAGTATTCTTTTGCATGGGTGTTACTGTTTGTATTCGGTACAACGTTTACCGGATGTGTAACAAAGAAGAAGTTTAGAAACTTACAATCACAATACATAGACCTGAGAAAAGATTATCAGGGAAGTCAACTTCAGCTGACAGAAAGCCGTACGCTGGTGACCAGCCTGGAAGACAGGCTGGCCGAAGCCCGGAAAAACAACGATGAATTGCGTGCCACACTCAATCAGAGCCTGGCGCAAAACTCTCAGGGAAATGTAAATATCGGAAAGCTGGTAGACGAGATCAATGCATCCAACCGCTTTATCCAACATCTGGTAGAGACCAAAAACAGATCGGACTCTTTGAACCTTGTACTGATGAACAACCTGACCCGTTCGCTTACCCCGTCAGAAAGACAGGATATAGATATTCAGGTACTGAAAGGTGTTGTCTACATTTCACTGGACGACAAGATGCTGTATCGTTCGGGTAGTTACGAAATAACAGCCCAGGCGGGAGAAGTACTTAGTAAGATCGCTAAGATCATCCTCGACTACAGAGACTATGATGTACTGGTAGAAGGAAATACGGATACAGATCCCATTTCGCGTACCAACATCCGCAACAACTGGGATCTGAGTACCCTACGTGCCTCTTCTGTAGTACAGGCGCTACAGAACGATTACGGAGTCGATCCTAAACGACTCACCGCTGCCGGGCGTGGAGAATACAATCCGATCGCCAGCAACAGTACAGCAGCAGGAAAAGAACGTAACCGCAGAACACAGATCATTATTACTCCCAAACTGGACCAGTTTATGGATCTGATTGAACAGGCACCAAAAAGTTCCCTGGAGACAAATAAATGATTGGAGGCAGATATATACTTCTGATTACCATCTTGAGATTCTGCAATTACAAAGTTTACAGAAATAGAAAATTCTTCATTTCTGTAAACTTTGTTTTTCTGTCACTCTTCTTTTTCCGGTATATGTATATTCCTCATTAAAGGAGTAATAGTAAAAAGATACTCCGGATTATCTCCCTCATCCAGAACCGACCAGTACTCAATTAACTCTGCATATAACTTTTTGTCCTGAAATAGCAACTCCCGGATTTCCTGCCACATCTTTTCATGATCAGGTCTCCCATAATTCAGGTAGTTATCGTAAGAGGCTATTATCAATGACATGAGTGCATATTTTTCGTATCCTGTCAGATCGCCATTTTTAAGATAGTCTACGAATTCTTCTACCCTTTCAGCATCTGCGAGTTGTATATCCCATTCTTGTTAATCTCCTCTGACTGGTAGTGAAAAGACTTCATTGATCTTGTCTATTGCTTCTTTTCTATATTATTACCATCTTTACATTTATAAACTGTTACTCAATAAGTGTTCGAATCAGGATCTTTTTACTCTATTCATTGCATAAAATCCAATGAGATCTTTGAGGTAGAATATTGCTTTAAAAGCCTATTGATCAACACCAGGGAAAAACGGAATTACAGATATACTGTTTCCATGGAAAATTTCAACTTTGTTTTACTACATTTGAAATGTAATTACACAGTAGAGTACATTTAAACTATAGATATACAATTCAACGGTAAAATGATAAACGCCATTAAATAAAAATGAAATAAAATCCCAATCAGTATAGCATAGAAACAAAGAATGAATTGTATCCCTATGTTTCGGAAGACAGACTTTATCCATTATTAGCCAAAGAGTCTTTTGAAATAAAAGAATATATAAACATAGGTGCAAATGCTAAAGAAAGAATACCGGGAATCCTACTTTGTACAGATCTCACATAGCCGTAGTTCCTACCTGTTGACACTACAGTTCCCACCCGTTGACACAACTATTCCCGCCTACTGACACAACTGTTCCTGCCTACTGACACAACTGTTCCTGCCTACTGACACAACTGTTCCTGCCCGTTGACACAACTGTTCCTGCCCGTTGCAACTGGTAATGCACTACCTACAGCGTGGATGAATATTTTCTTCATACGAAAGCCGGGGCACTCAAAGCCTGCGTAAAGGGTATCAAAAGAGCTTACGGAAAAGGCAAAGAAAAAAGGTTGTTCTGTTCAGACTCTCTGAATCATCCGGATAGATAGCCTGAAAGATCACACTGCCAGGTAATCTCACCAAAGGATATTTATTAGATTGAATATAATTCTTTTTTATTCACAAATATCTGCCACCTCTTCTAAAGAATCATTATCTTTTCCCCCGAATTGGTTTCACTTTCTCCAGCCGGAGGAAGTGGATTAAAATGGGAATCAAGTGAAAATCCGGAACAGACCTGCTGCTGTAAGCTCTGCAAAGTCTTTGAACAGACTTAAAGCTACTGGCACAGGACATACAAGAATGAAAAGTACTTTCTATGTCGCCACCGGGAAGGACGTTCTAAATTCTGTTACTGTTACAAATTACTTTAATTAAAAAATGGTTGAACCCAATAGCAAAATAGGCTGAGAGGATGGTTCCTCTCAGCCTATTTGACAAATCAATAAACTTTATTTACAAGCCTTACGTATGGGTTTGATACACCCGTACATAGTCTACGAGAAATTGTACCGGCAAATTTGATTCATCAAATTTGCCACCCAAACTCGAATCGGTGGGGGTACCCAGTGCTAAGTTTAATAAAATAGAGAAAGGTTGATGGAAAGGGTTGGGTGAAATATCAGACATTTCCACTACATGCGTCACCTTATTGTCAATGGCAAATGTGATTTGAGTAGAACTCCAATTGAGAGAATATATATGGAAGTCATCCGAGTATTTCGTGTTAGAAGGTACCTTCTTTACACTACTTCTGGAGGTAGAAGGCGACTCTCCCCATATCACATTATTGATCATTTCGTATGGACTTTTAACAGCATATTCCATGATGTCAATTTCGCCACAACTGGGCCATGATGCTCCGGAATTCTGACTATCTCCTTTCGCCCAGAACGCCGGCCATATACCGGTTGTACCGCCCGGTACCTTCGCACGTATTTCGAAACGACCATACTTCCACGATTTTTTTGTGTTTGTAATGATACTCGCCGAAGTATACAACGCCCCCTGATCTCCATACGGCGTATCTTCTTTTCGTCCGGTGATCACAAGCATTCCGTTCTCTAATTTGCAATTCTCTTTTCTGTCTACAGTGTAGTATTGCACTTCATTGTTTCTCACATACCCTCTTTCATACGTCCAGAAATCAGTATTCAACTCATCGGCATTAAACTCATCAGCCCAGACCAGCTGCACCTGATTGTCTTTAAGCTCCTGCCCTACTATATATGTCCTGTCAATACCGGATTTATCTTCTTCTTCCTGCTCGTTAGGATCTTTAGGCCATGGTGTAGGTAGTGTACTATCAGGCTCATCACTACTACAAGAACACGTTAGCACCAAAAGCGCCTGTAATATAAAGATTTTCCTTTTCATATTTTTCTATAAGTTAAGTAAGTAAGGGGAAAAGAGGTTCTCCCCTTACTTATCCATGATTAATTTTTTGTCTTTTTCAATAAACGTACTACATTACCATAGTTTCGCGGAGATTCGTCTACCAGACAGCTTGAAGTTCCGGTATCTATTTTCCACACCAGGATGGTATTATTATCCGCACTTGCCGGAGCACCTATGTCTCTAACCTTTTGTGTAATCGTCCAATACCTTGCATAGCTATTTACACCCCAGTTGGCAGCAGCACTCTGACCATAGTTCATATTACCGCCCAGTACCGTTTCCCAATCGTTCATAAAACCATCGAACCCGATCTTGGCATATAATTCTTCATAGTGTCCGATCGCCGGTACTTGCCATCCATCAGGAGCAATACCTTGGTATTCAGGTTCAAGAACCATGTTGGTAGACCAACCACCGGCATTACGGGCATAGGATGATTGTATAATGGTTTGCCATCCATAGAAATAGCCTCTTTCTGCCGGTATGTAACCGAACA
>DALZBD010000311.1:0-5428 GCA_031977515.1 Bacteroides sp.
AAAAAGAGAGACGCAACGTATTGCGTCTCTACAAGTGAATCCATTCATTTCCGGAACATTTTTTTCCGCCGCACACAGCAGCTATCCCGGTTTTCATCTATTTCAGGATGTTTCACTGAGTTCATTTCTTGCCCAACACCTTGCGGATACCTTCGAGATTCTCATTAAACTCGGCAAGCTGTGCGATCACAAGCCCGGTCTGGCTGTCGGCATGGATAGAAGCAAACTTATTGTTTTTGACAAACTGTTCGCAGATATACTCCCACCTTTCGCGTTCTTCACTGGTAAGTACCCCTGACATCTCTTTCAATTTGAGAAGATTGGCTTCACTGTCCGAAGTCAGCGTCTGCGACTCATTCTCATAATGGGTCAGGATCAGCCGGTCTACCTCTTTGCGATTCATCAATGGTACCAGTTTGGAGATCATCTTGCTCATGTCCCTGTATGAGCCCTGCAGCTTAAAGGCAGGTTCCACACGGTAGGCATCCTGCATGGCAGCACTCCGGATGTATTGCTTATTGACCTCAAGCACGGTTTTCCGCACGATCAGAGCGTTTTTGAGTACCGCCACAAAGTCGTCCACATCCTGTTGCGTATAGTTTCCTTCCAGATCGGGCAATACCTCACTGCCGCTCTCCACATAGTCTATGAGTTTATAGAAATCGGCAAAGCTTTTCGAAGCGATCCGCTGCAACCAGGAGTTTTCCACAATCGCATTTTCGAGAAGGCTCAGGCGGAACAGTGCGTCCGCATCTCCGATCACATCTCCGAGGTTGTATACATCCGCACGGTTGGCGAGCATATCGGGGATCTGGAATTTCTCTCCGCTCTCCGTATACGGGTTTCCGGCCATGATGATACAGAAACGCTTCCCTCTCAGGTCGTACGTACGGCTCTCGCCTTCGAAGATCCCATCCATCTTACGCTGGCCGTCTGCCAGAGAGATAAACTTTTGCAGGAACTCCGAACTGCAGTGCTGTATATCGTCCAGGTAAAGCATCACATTATCGGCCATTTCGAAAGAGAGATTGATCTTTTTCAATTCCTCCCTCGCTCCGGAAGTCTTCGCCTCCGCAGGATCGATGGAAGTGATCGAATGTCCGATAGTAGGCCCGTTGATCTTTACAAAAGTGAGTCCCATGACACTTGCCAGATATTCCATCAGGGTCGTCTTACCATATCCCGGAGGCGAAAGCAACAGCAACATCCCCATACGGGCCGTGCGTTTGTTCTCTCCGGCTACCCCCAGCTGCTTGGCTAAGTTTGCACCGATCAGTGGCAGATAGATCTCATTGATCAGCTTGTTGCGCACAAAGGAAGTAAGCACCCGGGGTTTGAATTCATCCACTTTCAACGTCCTGCGGTACTCCTGCATCAGTTGTTCTTTCAGTTGTGTGAAAGCATTGTAAGCAGGAACATCCACCTCGGTAAAGTGCTGCATTTTCACCACAAGTTCGTGATAATCCACGCTGTACCGGTTCTTTTCGATCAGCGGATGACTGCCCCGCAACTCTTCCGTCCCGATACGATCGGGACTCCTCCTTACTTCAAAGGTCTGCCCTTTCAGCAGCAACAAACAAGCTGTCTCTCCGATGTATTTGCGCAACGGATCATACGTTGCGGAAAGTCCGATAAAGGAAGAAAGCCAGTTGACCACCAGATAGAAACGCTCTACCGAGCCAAAACTCTCGTCGGCCACGTCCCGGGTGAAGTTGTCATAGAGTTTCTGACGACGCAGGTATCCGGTAAATTCCTTCTCCAGCTCTTTGGCATACTGACTCACGGTAAAGGTATGATTGTCGGCAAACTCTTTGAACAGATACACAGCTACTTCCGCAGGGTCTACTTCCTTAGCGGAAAAATGCCTGTTCCAGCTTTCATACATCTCCCGGATCTGGCCGATCACATACTGATAGTTACCGGATTGCGGGAAAGCACGCAATACATTATTTGCCGAAAGGATCAGCTTATAGAGCAGATCTTTCTCCTTCTCCTGTACACTGTTCCAGAACAACTGTGCCGCCACGCGTACCCGCGGTGCGAACGTCAAGACTCCCAGCTGCTCATGGATCTCCCTGAATTTTTCGAAGAGAGTGAGCGCATCCCGGTCGTGTACCCCTTTGAGGTAAGATTCCGAATAGTTCTGTTCCACCCTGCGGGCTATAAAATCGGGTGCATCCAGATCGGGCTGCACCAGACTTTCACGAAAGGCCAGCCAGGCTAAGTATTCGGCACGGTACACCTCTTTGTTTTCCGAAACCACCTCCTGCTCCCAGATCTCCCGGTAACGGTCTATGTCTCCGTCGGTCAATGCCTTGTAAAAACTCGTACCCGTCAGGTGATAGAATAGTTTGTCACCGCGACGCACGACCGTCAGGTCGAGCGACTGTCGGTTGACAGCAAACTTATAACTACCCAGCGCAATGATATTCTCTCCGTCGACAAACAGCTCCGTCTTGTCTTTCAGGATACGCAACGCATCCTCCTGAGAAGTTTTCAGGGAGTTTTCCAGGTTCTCGGCTTTCGACACGTCGCCCAGTTCACGCAATTCGTCTGCCAGTTTCCGCACCTTATCCACCATCAGGTCGGTAGAGTAGAATCCGTGTATCTCCTCTTTCGTCTTGAAAGACTGAGCTTTGTTCTCTACATTCTTCAGCACCCGAAGCCCGATCTGTTCCAGGGAGCTGGTACGTCGGTTGATCTGCTCGATCAGCTGAGCCTTGCGTCCGTCGAAAGCCTTCACCACTTCGGTGCGCTTGTCGGCAATCACCAGGATAAAGTCGTCGTGATCCGCGAATTTACTCTCCAGTTCTTCTACCTGCACACTCACTTTGGTAAAATACTCGTCGCACTTGTCGGGAGTAGTGGCCAGTTCGAGGAAGTTCACAATACTCTGCTCCAGCAAGGTAAGCTGGGCACGAAACTCGGCCACAGCCTCTTTGGTTCGCAGCGAATCTACCTTTTTCTTCAGCAGGGCACGTACCTCGTTCAGGGAAGAAAAGATCAGGGATATCTTCTCGATGATGCGTGTAGTATGAGTGGTATCGTCGATCTTCAGGCTATTGAGGATATCGATCAGCAACTCCAGTTCGGCAGAGATCTGCTGGCAACTCTCCTCGATCTTGCGGGCATCTATCACCTTGGCCACGCTCTCTACCTGACCGCGCTGCTTTTCTACTTTTTCCTCATACGGAGCCAGAGCTTCGTCGCGAAGGAGGAACTGTACCGTACGTTCCGACAGACGGGCAGAGGTAGTCGTAAGAGCCTCCTTCATCTCGTCGATCCGGGCTGTGTCTATGTATTTGACATCCGCCAGTTCGATCAGTTGCCCCTGCATACCCCGGGTATCGGCGAGTTGCTTCACCAGTTGCTCCAGAGAGTCGCTCCGGACATTTTTTACGGTAAGCAGCAGTTGATCTACCTTCTCAGCGATAGCCTCCAGCACCTGCGAAGCGTGCTTCTTCTGTTGCTTGACTTTTACAAACTCATCAATGGCCGTATTGGCCACCTCTTTGATCTGTCGCAGCGGATCGGCCAGTGCACACGCCTCCTCATCGGCAATCCAGAAGTAGGCATCCAGGATATCGCTGGACTTTTTCATGATATCCTCATAAAGCCCTTCGTAGGTATCCTCTTTGTTGATCAGATAGACCACATCCTGACATTCGGCCATTGCCTTCACGATGTCTTTGTTGCCGATCTTATACAGGATATTGTCTGCTTTCTCCCGGTTTTCCTTCAGTTCTACCGGATAAGGTGTCTGCCAGATCTGTACCTGATGGTGCCGGGTGGCTTCTTTCTCCGAACGGAAAAAGATCAGTGTACCGTCCGGGAAAAGGGTGAAACCGTTGCAGACAATAGGAGTCTCCACCTGCTGCCGGATGATATTATAAGACATCAATACATAAGTATTGGTCTCATACTGATAGAAGACATAGAGAAAATCCTCTCCGTTGGGAGATTGTATCTTCCTGAGAAATTCCAGATCGTGCAGATCGTTCTCAAACAATTTATATTCCCCGTTCTGGAGATAATATCCGTTGGGGAAGATCACCCCATGATTGTCGGGCAATAAGATCCCGGCATCGTTGAGGGTACGAATGTTGACTACCTCTTTGGTACGGGTGTTGAATACAAACGCCCGGAAGGCTTCCTGATAGGGTTTGATACGGATCAGGATCAGATTTCCCAGATCGGCATAATAATACTCCGCGTCGTCGAGTTGCTGGTCTTTGTTGTCCACCGCTTCGGCATAGATGCCCCTGCCCGTCTGCGTATTGTCTTCTATCTTGAAGGTAATGTCTCCTCCGGTAGCCTCGATAAAGACCTTATCCAGAATGGATACGTGCGGATAGGTTCCCAACCGACGATCTTCCAGGGTAGTCTTTATCCATTGAAATTCGTGCTGGGGTGCTTTTACCACCTCGTGTATGCTCCGGTCGTCTACATAGTGCAGCTTATCATCCTTGATCAGCCACTTGAACGCCTTCAGGTCTTCGACATTCTTACTGGTCTGGAAGATCATGTAGACATAATTCTCCGTCTTCCGGAACTTCGAAAAGATCGAGTCGCGGTAGTATTTGTAGAGATTCTTGTAGTCATTTACAAACGCAGGATCATTGATCAGGTCCAGCGAATGAGGGACGAACTGGTTGTTTTCAAATGTATAGATACTGAATACATCACTCAGTTCTATCTCCGACCGCAATCCGAAATGTACATTGTATCCGAAGATGCAATAGTTGCCCAGAGCCATGATTCCCCGGGCCACACAATTGTTGTCCGTAGAAATACGCTGGTTGGCGATCAGAGTGAAATCGGTAGAGTTGAAGACCTCTTTGCGCGACTCATTGAGTTGGCCGAGTCGCTGGGTCAGCACCTCTTTCTGTGCCAGCAAACGCTTACGTATGATCTCATACGTACCCGCTTCCAGGGTTTCGATATGTTTATCCGGCTCCATATATTATCAGCGTAAAATAATAAATAGTGTATAATAGAAAGATAGATTACAGCATACGGGGATATGTAATCTGACGTATCAGACCCTATATATCCTTATAGCCATAAAGAGGAAAATGTGTCAACAGTTTCCTCTTTCTTTGATAAAGTAATAAATTGTAAATAGTCGCCTTTACCCCGGTTTTTTGCCGGAAAACCACTTTCGGAAGCCCGAAGGGCTTGAATGTAAACCAACGGTCGCCAAAGTCAATAACCCCCAGTGAAGCGAAGCGACTGGGGGTAAAACCGAAGTCACACTCTTCACTCCGAAAGTGTTGGATCACATTTATTTATTCAACCCACTTTGGGCATAGCCGTCAGGCAAAGGATTATAGCCCCGTAGGGGTTGTCTGTTTGTAGCCCCGTGCGGAAGCGCTATCCTTTATACATATCTTTTTGTACAGGTCCTGATCGCCCCAAATGCCCGGGG
>DALZBD010000312.1:0-5413 GCA_031977515.1 Bacteroides sp.
TTTCAGACAGAAGAACAAAAGAACAGAAGAATTCAATGAAAGAGAGAAAGATCCGTCAATGAAAAATATGTTCTTTTGTTCTTCTGTCTAAAAAAACATGTAGTTTGAGTTTTGTCACTCGACTTTTCTTATATTTTTAGAATATAGGATGCGCTTCGGACAAATTTTCAAGCAAGCTTAAACTTTGTCTCTCAGCTTTCACTATATTTGGAGAATATAAGATGCGCCTCGGACAAATCTTCAAACAAGTTTGAGCTTTGTCACTCGACTTTTCTTATATTTGCATAAAAATAAATTCACCTATGATACAATCCATGACGGGATATGGCAAAGCGACTGCCGAGTTTCCCGATAAAAAGATCAATGTAGAAATCAAATCACTCAATAGTAAAAATCTGGATCTCTCTGTGCGGGTAGCTCCGCTCTATCGCGAGAAGGAGATGGAGATACGTAACGAAGTCTCTAAGGTGCTTGAACGGGGCAAGATCGATTTCAGCCTCTGGGTAGAGAAGAAAGATAGTGCGGAAGGAGCTGCTCCTATCAACAAGGCGTTGGTAGAGGGGTATTACCGTCAGATCCTGGATATTTCCGAGACGGCAGGCATACCTGCGCCGGCAGACTGGTTTGCCACGTTGCTCCGGATGCCGGATGTGATGAGTAAGACCGAGATACAGGAACTGACCGACGAAGAGTGGGGACAGGTACTGGCCACGATCCGTGAAGCAATCGCTCATCTTGTGGATTTCCGCAAACAGGAGGGAGCGGCCCTCGAAGAGCGTTTCCGCCGCAACATCGCCGACATCAGCAAATTGATGGCGGCTGTGGAGCCTTATGAGAAGGAGCGTGTGGAGCGTGTGAAGGAGCGTATCACCGAGGCGCTGGAGAAGACTTTGAGCATCGACTACGACAAAAACCGTCTGGAGCAGGAACTGATCTACTACATCGAGAAACTGGATATCAACGAGGAGAAGCAGCGTCTGCAAAACCATCTGCTCTACTTCATCAGCACGATGGAGGGTACACATGGACAAGGCAAGAAACTCGGATTCATTGCCCAGGAGATGGGGCGTGAGATCAATACGCTGGGGAGTAAGTCGAACCATGCGGAGATGCAAAAGATCGTGGTACAGATGAAAGACGAACTGGAGCAGATCAAGGAACAGGTATTGAACGTGATGTAATTCTACACATATACATAGGATATGGCAGGAAAACTGATTATCTTTTCAGCACCTTCGGGAGCAGGCAAATCGACCATTGTACAGTATCTGCTGGCGCAGGGATTGAATTTGGCTTTTTCTATCTCGGCAACCAGCCGTGCACCACGCGGTGCGGAGCAGCATGGGGTGGAGTACTTTTTTCTCTCTCCCGGGGAGTTCCGGCAACGCGTTGCAGACGGGGAGTTTCTGGAGTATGAAGAGGTATATCCCGATCGTTTCTACGGGACACTGAAAGCACAGGTGGAGAAGCAACTGGCTGCGGGAGAGAATGTGATCTTCGATGTGGATGTGGTAGGAGGATGCAACATCAAAGAGTATTACGGAGCGCGCGCACTCTCTGTCTTTATACAACCTCCTTCGGTGGAAGAATTGCGTCGCCGGCTGGTAGGTCGGGGCACCGATACACCGGAAGCCATTGAAGCCCGGGTAGCGAAAGCGGAATATGAACTGACGTTCGCTTCACGTTTCGATGTGGTGATTGTCAACGACGACCTGGAGAAGGCTCAGCAGGAGACACTGCGGGTGGTGAAAGAGTTTCTCGCGAAGTAACAGATAGCGGATACGGATATGGCAGTGGTCACCGGGATATTCAGCGGTTCGTTCAACCCCATTCACATCGGGCATCTGGCATTGGCCAATTACCTGTGTGAGTTTGCCGGGCTGGACGAATTGTGGTTTGTGGTGAGCCCGCAGAATCCGCTCAAGGAGCAGCAGGGACTGCTCGAAGATCACAAACGGCTGGAACTGGTGAGGCTGGCTACGGAAGGCTATCCGAAGTTTCATGCATCGGATTTTGAATTCCATCTTCCCCGGCCTTCTTATACCATATATACCCTGGACAGGCTCAAAGAGCAATATCCTCAGCGGGAGTTTGTACTGATCATTGGCTCGGACAACTGGCAGCTGTTTGACCGATGGAAAGAATGGGATCGGCTGATCCGGGAAAACCGGGTGATGATCTATCCCCGTCCGGGATATGAGGTAGATCCGTCAGCACTTCCTGCAAATGCGATGCTGGTAGATTCACCGGTATTTGAGATCAGTTCCACCTTTATCCGGGAGGCACTTCGGCAGGGTGTTGATATCCGGTACTTCCTGCACCTGAGTGTGTATGAAAGGATTGTGGAGGAGAAACTGTTTATGGTTCGCTAATTATATAATTCATATATTTACTTGTAGAGACGCTGGTACTTTGCGTCTCATTATATTCCACAGGATTTTTTGTTTCACAAATCTCCTGCTTCTCACCGTATCTTGTATTTTATATCTGTTGTATCTGACTTTGTGTAACCACTATTATCCTGAGTGTGTCCGGTATGGTAAACTTTTGTTTTCCACTTCATATCCATCAGATTGTAAACAGATGAAAAACCTTCTGCCGATATAGTCAACAAGTCTGAAAAACACACTATACCCGTTAAATTCTCTTGTGAAGACAGAACCTTTTCCCCTCCGGAAGCGTATTACTTAGACCTTCGCCGATCGAAGTTCCGGTATTGGATATGAATTATTCGTTGCGGACAACAGGTGGGAAGGTATACTAAATGTCGGTTACGAAACACTCCCTACATGCACTTTTTCGGGTGCTGAGAAGCGGGAGATATTGTGTGAATGGCTGGCGTTTTCAGTGGTTGATAAGATCGGAAACCGCTGTTTTGACCCGAATCCTCCGCACCGTATGTTTGCGGATTAGAAAAAGGGTTTTATTGGAAGAGAGGTAAAAAGGAGTCATGTCTTTTTTATCTCTCTTTTCCTATGTAATAAGGGGTTGTGAACAAATTCTAAACACCACCGGAGCAAGGGAAAAGATAGATCAACAAATAAAGAATTAAGTTAAAACTCTCCGGAAGCTCTCAACCAACAGGCCTGTTTTTGGGTTTTTCTTATCACAGTGTCGCTGTTCAATCCTCCTCTTACTGGCTGAGAGACAGTGGATACATGGCTGGGATATTTTTCCCGGAACAATCAAAATGACCAAGTATATAAACCAAAAGATTAACTCAAAGAAAAAAGTATGAAACGGATTTTATTTGTATTGGTGGCCTTTTTAGTAACGAGCAACGTACTGATGGCACAGAATCGTCGGGATATAAGAAACATGACCGATCGTGAATGGGTAGACCACATAACAGACGAGATGGTAAGAGATTATTCGTTGAACGCTGACCAGCGCGCCAGACTGGATCGTTTGAACGAAGAAATGAGACCCAAAATGGATCAGACCATAAACCACTACCAGAGAGGCAACCTTTCTGCACAGGAGCGTGACCGTCTCGAAAATGAGATGCGTGACCACCGTAAAATGTACGATGATCGTATCAGGGACATTCTGGATAATGATCAGTACCGGAAATATGACAATAGTAGAGTAGAACGTGAAAACCTGATGCAGTTGCGTCGGGAAGTTCGTCAGAATCGATAAACCCAGTGAAGACCGGATCAGAAAGATTCTTTCTGATCCGGTTATATATTTATTCTGCAGCCGACTTTTTCAGGAGAGGAGTATCTCTTATCCGGAAAGTCGGCTGCCTCTTTTTGAGAATGTCATTCAGTTTAGAAATGAATGAGACAGGAGGGCCTTTATCACACAGACCCGTATCCATCACGGGTAGGTTGTCCTGAAAGTACGGAACAGTTCTCTGCTTTTTGATCCTTTATATCCTTACAATCTGCTTTAAATAAGATTATTACTACGCTAAAGATTTTTTCTGTATAATAAAAGATGCTCTGATTGGATGTACGATGTATATATAGCTCTGTAAGGGCTACAGATACATTATAAATCAAAAAACAGAGAACTGTTCTGATAAAAAGATACAAACAAATGATTTATTAAGTTAAAATGAAAAGTCACGTTTAAACCTGTGTACTGCCTTTCAGTCATATACTCAGTTGCAACACAGAATACCTGCTTATCTGTCGCACAATTACTGCCGGGATTTCCCGGGAAGTATTTTTGCCAGATGAAGCAAAGAGAAAATAATGAAACAATGCATGTCTGTGCCAACCGGACTCGGCGCGCGTTTTTCATGGAATAAATAAAGTAACAGATAAAATAGAGTAAAGATATGAAAAGATTAAGTTTAGCAGTGATGGCTTTGTTTATGATGGTTGGTCTGACAATGGCTCAGGGTCCACGAGGAGGGAAGAGAGACATGGACCCTCAAAAGCATGCAGAAAGAATGACCGAACATATGGCTAAGGAATTTGGACTCAATGACACCCAGAAGCAGGAGTTGCTGGATGTGAACCTGGCTATGGCTGAGAAAATGGGTGAAAAACCTGTAGCGGGTGCGCACATGCATCTTGGTAAGAAAGGACATCCCGGAAAATCGGCCTGTACCTGCTCCGAAGGAGAATGTGCCTGTAAGAACTGTAAAGCATGCGGGGAAGCTAAGGTAGCCGGCGATAGTAAAGAAAAGAAAGCCGATCGTCCTGAGCGGAAAGAACGTGCCGAGCGCAGAGAACGTCCTGAAAGACCGGAAATTTCCAAAGAAGATATGGAAAAGCGTGTGCAGGAGATGAAAGAAGCCCGCGATAGGTATAATGGAGAATTGCAGAAGATCATGACTCAGGAACAATATCAGGCCTATAGCAAAAAACAGGCTGAGCGGATAGAAAAGATGAAAGAGCATGCGGGAAAAAGGAAAGAAAACCGCAAAAGCTAAAGAATTGCCCGTAGAGTATTCCCTGGCGAGGCACAACCTCTGCCTGAATAAAATCACTGGTAAGTGTATATATAATAGATATGATGTGTGTAAGTAATTATAAACAAGTACTTATCAGGTAACTTCAATCGTACATTGTAAATAGGTACATTGTAAATAATTTGGTTTTCATGATTAGTTTTCTCCGCTACCGGCGGAGCGGGAAAGGGTCTTCACCCATCCGCTCGCTGGTCGCGGAGTTTTTTTGTCCTTCTTCACTTGTGTAATTGACTGGCTTTTTGTTCCTTTGTCTCTGCAAATATGAATGTCTTTTACATGAGAAAACTGATTTTATGGGGTATTCTGCCCATCTCTCTTCTGGTAGTTGGTTGCTACAACAAACCGAAAGAGACAAAAAATGACATAACCATCGTGATGCAGCAGTCGGTAGACGAAGCCGGAATGCATCGTATGCAGGAGTCCAGAAACGAACAGACCGTGACTTATCGCGGCAAGGAATATATTTCTTCGGTAGTGCGTGTGCCG
>DALZBD010000313.1:0-5400 GCA_031977515.1 Bacteroides sp.
CAAAGAAGGCAATATGCATTATTTAACTATATGTTTAACAATTCAATTTAATTAAGTTATGTCAGGAACAACTAAAAAGTTTGACGTAGTCCGTTTGAAAGGACTCAAATCAGTAGAGATCTGTCCAGTAGAGGACTATCAGAAAACAAGTGAAAAATGGTACGAATGGGGACAGACGACTCCCGACTCTTTTGTGATCAGCAGAGGAGACGACACCGTGACCGAAGAGTTTATCGAAGAGGCAGACGATGCTATCGACGAATTGACCACTCAGAAAGGTACACGTGAGATCACCTGGAACACCAAGAACCTGCACCCGGATGTATTCATCGCTGTAATGGGTGGAAAGCTTGAAAACAACCAGTGGGAAGAGCCGGTATCCGGATCGGACAAAGAGGTAGCACTGCGTGTGACTTCTACAAACGGTATTGAAATCGTGATGCCTCGCGTGAAAATCCGCGTGACCGGTGATATCAAGTTCTCCAAAAACGCATTGTCGGAATTGACGATCAAAGGAAAACAGCTGGCACCGGGCAACAACGAATCAGGCTTCATCATCAAGTATCCGACAGATGTAGTGTCTGAACTTACAGAACCTGTTCAGCCTTAATCGCTAATCCACAGGCAAGGGAGCACACAATGGGGTGTGCCCCTCTCCTCCTTGCTCCGGCGATGGATACGGGAGGGAGCACCGGGTTCGACCCCCGGCCTTGCCCCAACAAGAATGTACGATTTACAGATTTACGATTGAGAATACAATACTCTTTTAAAATGTCAATAAATATGGAAGAAAAAACTATCGAACAAAAAGTGGCCCATGCCATCCTGCAGGAGGGATTTGAGGTCCGGGTCGGGCCCAAAACTTACCCCGTGCATCCGATCTCCTACGGGACACTGATCCGGATCTCTTCGCTGATCTCCACCCTGCCTGCTGTAGACGGTGAGGAGAATATCTTCAGCGGAGCGCTCCGGGCGGGTACACATGCCCGCACGGTGGCAGAGATCGTGGCACTCTGCATCCTCAACAGGAAAGAGACGGAATCACGCTACAAACGTACCCTGTTCGGAAAGAAGCTGATCGAGCCGGGGGTGAGTGAACTCACCGAAGAGATCCTCTACCACTGCACACTGGCAGAGGTAGGCGAGATCCTGCGTACCATCTTCAGCCGGATGGAGCTGGCCGATTTTTTCGGAGTTATGGTTTCCCTCAGCGGAGTAAATCTACTCAGGGAGACCGCAACGACAGCATCTGGGCATCCATCGGAGGAATGAGTAAGAGCTACCGGTTGCTGCCTGAGTATATCCTCTGGGAGATGAGCTTTGCCAACGTGAATATGTACAATGCCATTCTGCCCAGCTACGATACAGACAAGGAGCCCAGCGAGAAGGAGGTCGAATTTGAAGACCTCGAGCGGGAACTGCTTTTCTGATAAGAAGGCAACACCACCAGCAATTGCAGACGGGTGCGGCGGCATCCTCCTCTTTTCTTCTGACGGCTGTGACAATAGGCAGAGACACACAAAGGCTCCCTATATCGTCACAGCCGTCTGCCCGTTCCGGAGGGTGAGCAGGCAATGAGTACGAAACGAATTTATTCATACATAACAAACATACAATATGGAAAATAATGATTTGAACACCTCCGGATGGATCGATCCGGCACAATTCAGGACCGAGGCAGATGCCGTACGCAGCAGCCTCGAAAGCAGTACCTCAGGCGCTGCTATCACTCCCCTGGCAGCAGCTGTCAGCGGCAGTGCTTCCCCTTCATCTTCCTCCTCTTCGGGCAGCAGTGCAGGCAGTGGCAGTGCAGCCGCTCTATTCTCTACGAAAGAGGTAAAGCAGTTTCTGGACGAACTCACCAAAGTAGACGCACAGTACACCAAACTGGACAACTCGCTCAAAGCGCTGATCGGCAATAAAAACGAAGCCGATAAGGTACTGGCTCAGGTGAAAGAGATGGCAGCCAAGACTCCTTTGAGCCTCGACGAACTCTCACAGGCTGCCCGCGGACTGTCACAGTATTCTTCGGATGCAGCTACGGTGAACGGACAACTGGAAATGCTGGCACAGGTATCGGCAGGAGCCTCCGTACCTCTGAAAGATATGGTAGGATACTTCACCAAAATGTCCGACGATTCGAAGAAGATGCCTGATGTATTGAAACAAATGGCTTCGGAGGGTATTCCCATTTATGATGCATTGGCCGCCTCTCTGCAAAAAAGCCGGGACGAGATCGAAAAAATGGCTACAGAAGGCAAATTGAAACTTCCTGAGGTGGAACAGGCCATGCAACAGATGACATCCTCCACAGGAGTGTATGCAAACAGCCTGCAGCAACAGTCACGCTCTCTGACGTCACTTTTCTCTGATCTGCAAAATGGATGGGATGGCATGGTACGCAATATATCAGGAGCAAACAGCTCACTTCTTTCGGATAATATGGGTAAAAAGCTGGCCGAGCAGTATAGTATCGTTGGTACAGCACTATCTGCCCTCACCGAAGCGCAAGGAATATACAAAGCGGCAGTGGCTACCAATTATATTATAGAGAATAAGGCTTTACTGCTCCAATATGCTCAGATCAGCGCTACCAAATTACTTACCAGTGCAAAAATAGCTCTCAATACCGTGATGAATCTCCATCCTTATGCCAAAGTTATAGGACTGTTGATGGGAATGGTGACAGTCATAGGTAAAGTAAATCAGGCTAAAGCGGAGGAGAAAGCAGCTATAGAGGCAGTGATTGCACCGTTGAAAGAGGAGTATATACAGGTAAACCTGCTTGTAGACAAACTAAGAAGTGCCAATCTACAGGAAGAAGAACGGGTAAGTATCCTTAAAAAGCTCAAAGAGATCAATCCGGACATCGTAAAAAATCTGGAACAGGAAGCGATCAATTTCGATACGCTCAGCAAAAATCTGGAGAATTACAACGAGCTCATGATGGTGCGTATCGCTCTGCAAAAGATGTCCGAACATACCGAGTTTCAGAATGCGTCCACAGCCCTTGATACAGCCAGAAATGACAGTGTAATCAAAGAGGCAGAGGCTTTTGAAGTATATAGCAAATTGCTCCAACGATACGAAGCTCTCACAGATAAGGCAAAAGCAACTATGCCCAAAGCATTGGCATCCATGCTAAAATCGGCACTGGAGGATGAGGATTTTAATATAGAGAATCTTCAAACATTCTTCCATGTATATAAAGCATTAGAGAGTAGAGAAAGACAGCTACGGACGCAGGGGCAAAAAATGCCAGAAGAAGAAGCCAAACAGAAAGCCATCTTAGGAAATCTGTTGTATGGTCTTGATATAACTGGTTACATCAACTCTCTGAAAACATTATCTGATGCCGAAACGACATATGCTGAGAAGTCTGAGAAAGTAAAAGACAAACTGCAACACCTGACTAATGCACTGACTAAAGATCCTGCCAAAAGACAAGAATATTTCCATAAGTTTTCTGCCCTGTTGCTGGATGGAGTCGTGGAAATCAAACCGGAGATTGTACTGCCCGAAATAGAGAATAAAGCGTATTGGACAAAAGAACTTGCAAAGGCAAAAGAAGCGATCGACAATCTTCCCAGTTTCCAGGTAAGAGCACTGGAAAGCGGTAATCCGGATCTGATTCACGCAAAGGTAGACCCGGGTACGATCCAATTCTATGAAGAACAAATAAAGCGGATCGAAAAAGCCGAGAAAGAGCTAAACGCCTACCAGAGGGATTCCCAACGGCAAACAGCTTCCACTTCTGTGGTGCAAAGTGTTGCAGAAATGCAGCAGGAGATCATCACGATCACGCAGGAGAGCCAGCAGGAGCTAAATGATGTACGGCGGGATATGATGCAAGAAGCAAGAGAAGAGCAAATTCGCACAATCAGACAGGAGTATAGCGAAAAAATTGCAGAGATCAACCGGAACGAACAATCCCTGGTTGAACTTTACAAAAGCAAAAACGAAAAGGTTCCGGAAGCCGACTTGCAAGGTTTCAGGGATCAACGTACGCAGAGTGAAGAGGAGTTTATTGAAAAACAAATCACTGTATACAGTGAATTCTATGAAGAGCGGCAACAGCAGGAACAGACACTCACTGACCTGATGCAATCTGAAGAGAATAAGCGGGTACAGGCCGCAAGAACACGCTACAACAAAGAGCGGGACATAGCAGATCAGATAAAGCTGGGCGGAGGGATGACGGACGAACAGCATGAGAAGCGCATACTGGAGATAAAAGCTGCCGAGAGCGAAGAGATCCTGAAGATCATGACCGATAAATACCAGAGCCATGCAGACAAGTGGGTAGCAATTGAAAAACAGTACAGTACAGAGATCGAAGACCTCGCTTCCATACGCACAGAAAAGAATGCCAAAGAGATAGACAGGATCACAGAGTTGATCCGGAAAAAGCAAAAAGAGGCCATAGAGCTGGAGAGTAAACAGGAATGGGACATCCTCAAACAAGATGTGGATATATTCAAGAAACTTTTTGGCGACACGGCTGAGGTCAGCAAAGCACGCCTGAACGAAATGATGAATATGGTGAAGCAATTACTTGATTATCTCAACCATGTGGAAGGGGCAGAAAAACCTGTTTTCCTGACCGAAGAACAGCTTGAATTGCTTGAAAAATCCAAACCAATCCTCAATGAGTTATTCAAGGATTGGGAGAAGAAAATGAAAGATCAGGATGCATTGGGTAAGACCCCTCTGGGGAAATTCATCAAGTCTGTACAAGATCTGAAAAAGGTGAACAACAGACTGAAAGAGACCGGAGAGAATATGGATGATTTAAAGGATAAAACCGAAGCACAGGAAGCTGTTACAAAATCATTCATAGAATTATTATTTGCTGCTGGCGCACAGATAGGTTCATTAGGAGACACATTTAAGAAACTGGGCGAAAGCATAGGCAGCGTCAGGCTCACCAATCTGGGAGAGCAACTTGGGGCGTGGGGGAAAACCATGCAGGGGCCTATACAAAACCTGATGAAAGGTAACTGGATCGGTGCCGGTCTCTCCGCAATCACCGGTGTATTCACACAGACTATGGAAGCATTCAAAGTAGCGAATGACTCCCAGAAAGAAGCACAGAAAAATGCACTCGACTTTGCACGTGCCCTGAACCTGCTGATGCTGGACCGCATTGTGGACGATGAGAACAAATCCATATTCGGAACCAAGTCTTTCAAACAGGCTATGGAGAATATGGACAAAGCAAAAAGAGCTCTTAAAGAATACAACGAAACATACAATTCCTACACAGAACCCACTAAAAAGAAAGAGCGCAATAGCCTGGGGGCAGGGATTTATGGAGTAGGAGCCTGGCCGGTAGCAGTCTGGGGATGGAAGAAATCAGAAACCAATGAATACAAGACCCTGAAAAAAGCATACGACAAC
>DALZBD010000314.1:0-5379 GCA_031977515.1 Bacteroides sp.
CTGTATTTTGCGTAAATGCCATGTCTGCCTCCTGCATACGGATCGGTATCGGGAAGTGTGGCGTTCGTATACGGATGTCTGTGGAAGAGAGGTTTCCGGAAATATCCCATTTGCGCAACAGATCCTTTGCCTCTTTCGATTCAATCTGGAAAGAGAGATTCGTTGTCGGATCTACACGGTTTCTACGCAGGGAGTCACGCCGCGCACGGGTCAGCGTCGTATCCCGTCTGACGGCTTCCCCGCTTGCCGACCTTCTTACACGTGTAGAGTCTCCGGGAGCAGTGACTCTTCTCTGACGTACCTGCTGTTTATTCAGTTTCAGTTTGAATGTGGCTTTACTTATGCGTCCGGCCATATCATAGATGCGGCCCACGACTGTGTCTACAGATATACTTCCACTGATCTCAGGTAGGTTCGGGAAACCAGCCCTGGGACGTATATTCACCCCACCGATGGCATGTACACCTCGTATACGGACTGAATCCCCCATCACTAACCGCAGGTTATTGATCCGTCCTCCTACCGCAACAGGTGCAATGGAAGCGGTGTCTTTAGGAGGTGAGGTGGCCACCACAGCACTGACCCGGCTGGAATTCGCTATCACCTCCTCTTTCCAGTTCAGGTGGAGCGAATCAAGCACCACCTTGCTACGTAGCAGATTTTTGGGAGGATTCCCTGCCACACTATCCTTTACATGGGTTCCTAAGGTAATTTGAGCATTGGACGTATAGAATGTAAAGTTCTCTTCCAGATGATTAAAATTTACATCTTTAATATTGATCATGCCATTGGCATCTATTTTCCCATAGTCCGATGCCAGTATATCATCGAGTAGGCATTTGGCAGAAAAGTCAAAGTCGACCTGCCCTCCCATCTTCATACCCTCCCATGGCAGTTTTTCTGCTATCTGTGTGAAATTGATGTTGGCTTTTGCCTGGGCATTGATCGTTGGCCGGGTCAGGATATGATCAAACTCACCTTTAGCCGTGAGTACAGAGGAGGCCGTTTGCAGGCGCAGGTTTCTAAGTTCCAGAGACGAAGGTTTCCTTCCCGACAGATCGAGTAGCGTACTGAAGTCCAGATCAAAGCCTTCAATAAACGGTTTCTTCGGATACTTGACAGATGCCAGTGTTCCATCTGCCAGTTGCAGGGAAAGGCTGATCAATGGATACTGATCAGGGCCCAGTTTACCACTCAATTTACCGGTTGACTCCACTTTACCACCGGCTACAAGTTTAGAGGAGACAGGAGATACATGTTCGGGTATCATTTTCACTACATCGGCCAACGACGAGGCATTCAGACTGAAGTCTACATCCACGTTGGTCAGCCCCGGAATGCTGTCGCGTTCCAGTATTCCGGTGGTGTTCAGTTCCAGAGCTCCGACTTTCACCCGGCCTCTTTCTATAGCCAAAGTTTTCAGTACCCTGTCGCGTACCAGTGTGGTACGGAAAGAAAAGGGCAGTTCCCGGCTGAAGGTTTGCCCCTCATAATAAGAAGTAATTCCTGTAGTACGTATGCTCAGGCTCAGATCAGCTTGTTCTTTGGATAGGTTACCTTTGAGTCGCATATTCAGGCTATCCACCATCACAAACATATCCTGATACAGGTCGTCGTAGATCAAGTTGACGTTGCGCAGGCGGATCTGGCTGATGTTCAGTTCCGGCATCACGAAAGCACTTGTATCCTGGACAGCGATCTCTGTGGTATCGGTTGAAACGAATATGTCCCAGTTTGCACGCCCCAAAGTATCTACATGGGCATAAATATCGGCGTTCTCTATTTCTAATTGCTTAATGATTATTTTTTTTTCGAAGATGAATGCCATAGGATTTACGGCAATCATAAAATGATCGAATGTCAATAGGGTATCTGTTTCGGTAGATATACTACCGTTGCGCAGACTGACCCCAAAGTCAGGGAATGTACCAAACAGACTAATATCTATAGCCTCGCACTTTACATCACTTCTAATATATTCTGTGCTTAATCCCAGGATGATGGGAGTGATCCGTTTGGGGGTAGCGACAGTATTTAATACGATAGCTACGACGATCATCAATACTACAAGTATCCCCAGTAGGGCCAATCCGATTCTGATCAGGATTCTCTTCACCTTTTTCCTGGCAGGTTGCTCCTTATCCATAAACTTTTTTTGTGTGTATGTTGAAAACGGTACCAAGATACGAAAAATGGACAATAGTGCAGGAAAATCAATCGCTTTTTAGAAACTGTTTTGATTTCAGCTTATACAATGCTCAGTAAAGCGAAACATTACAGATGTAAGTTATCGGTGAAACAATTTGTTTTTGAATGGTCTACAAAGGCTCTTCTTGTATGATACAAATGTCAGTAGGTATATAACAGAACACACAGCAAAGAAACAGAGAAATTAGAAGGTATCCATATAAAATAATACATCGTTAAAAACAGCTAATCAGCTAATTTTTAACGATGTTTTCATCATTCCGTTTGATTGGAATATTGCTTTGTGGAGCTGGAGGGAGTCGAACCCTCGTCCAAACGAGGAAATCGCAAGCTTTCTACATGCTTATCTTTGCCTAAGTTTTCGTGTATGAGCAGAACCAAAGCCATCAACCCATACCTTATCCTCTAAGGTTTCATCTACGACGCGAGGCCACCATAGACTATCCCCGATTTGACTGCACCACTGGATCGGAATGCTTCGGAGCAACAGCTTCCGAGTGATGTCTCGTCCCGGCACCTGGTGTCGGGATTAAGCTAATCTACTGTGATTCGATTAAGCAGCAAGAGCGTAGTTATTTTCGCCAGATAAAATTTTGATAACTGAGATTTAAGTGCAAATTACCGACGCACTGCATGCTTACCCACTATTTCTTCCCGCTGTCAAATCCAGTCAACCCCAAACTAATGCAAGTAACTGATTTAAAGAAGGAAAAACTACTTTCTAAAAAATCAGGTAACAAACGAGGGACAAAATCCGAAGAACTTTTTCTTCTTTTCCCGTTTATCTACTGCAAAGATACAAAATAATAACGAGATAAGAAAATCATTGGTTTTGTCTTTACATTTGATTAAAACTTAAATACACAAATAAAGTTTGTTAGTAAATCAAAAATGTGATAAGCAGAACCATATCCTTACATGGATTACATCTGGACCTTTGGTGTACAGCTGCACACTGAAGACTATATAACTCCTTACCAGAGTTATATACCATTTTCTCTATACCTGACATCTCTGTCTGTCTATCTGAAAAATGACAAAGTACCGGGTTGCTCATCCTCGGTTTTTTCCTACCTTTGCGACCGCAACCAAACCACACATATCATGGACGAAAACTTTACCCCATTGCCGGAAGAAAAACAGCCGGTACAACCTATAAAACAAGATGTCTCTTCACCTGTAGAAGAGCCTGTTTTGCCTCCCTCTGCCGATAAGGAAGAGAAAAAGAGCAATTCCGGCAAACTGATCCGCAGAGGTATACTGGCACTGGTAGTCTTGCTGGTATTGTATCTGAGCTGGTCGGTGGCGGATATATTTATCTCTCCGGACAGGCATATCCAGCAGATCTATCTGGTACCGGAAGATGCTGTCTTCATTATCAGTTCCTCCGAACCTGTAAAGGACTGGCGCGCGTTCAGTGAGAGCGCTCCCTGGCAGACCCTGAAGAAAGTGCAATCTTTCGACGAGGTGGCACAGAATGTGGGTACATTGGACTCTCTGATCCAGAGCAACAAGACGTTGCTCTCATTGGTGGGAAAACGCGATCTAATGATCTCCCTGCATAAGATCAATTCCAAAGATTGGGATGCCCTGATCCTGATCGACCTGCAAAAGGTATCCAAAATGGAGACGATGAAAGACCAGATGGAGACCGTGTTGAAAATGACCGGCAGTAAAGTGACGCAGCGTACACACAACGATATTGCTATTCTGGAGATGAAGGACGAAGAGACGAAAGAGACACTTTACATGGCTTTCATCGACAACCACCTCGCTGCGTCTTACACCTCCCGCCTTGTAGAAGGTGCCATTGACGAGCGCAACCATCCGCGTATCGGACGGCAACCAGCCTTTATCGAAGCGGAAAAACTGGTTTCAGACAAAGGGCTTTGTCGCCTCTATGTCAACTATGCGTATGTACCTCAATTCCTCGCTATTTACCTGGGAGGAAGTAACGAATATATAGATCTGTTCAGCCGTTCCATGGACTTTGCCGGACTGTGGTTCGACAGTAAAGAAGACCGGATGGAGGTGAAAGGGCATACGCTTTGCAAAGAAGAGGCAGATCCGTATGTAGCCGCTTTGCTGCAATCGGGAAAGCACAAGATGAAGGCCCATGAGATCATGTCGGCCCGCACGGCTTTCTATACCAACATTGGTTTTGACAATCCGACTACGTTTGTGAAAGAATTGGAAAAGGCAATGGCTACAAAGGATGAGGCTTCTTACAATGATTTCAAAAGTACGCAGAAGAAACTGGAGGGTTACTTCGGCATCTCGCTGGAGAAAAACTTCCTGAGCTGGATGTCGGGAGAGTTTGCTATCTCACAATCCGAACCGGGACTGCTGGGCCAGGAACCGGAGCGCATCCTGGCCATCCGTGCCAAAAATATCAAGGATGCGCGTAAGAATATGGAGTTGCTCGAAAAGCGGATCAAGAACCGCACTCCGATCAAGGTGAAAAAGGTGGAGTATAAAAAATACGATATCAATTATCTGGAAATGAAAGGTTTCTTCCGGCTCTTCTTTGGCAAGTTGTTTGATAGTTTTGAGAAACCGTATTATACCTACTTAGGAGATTATGTGATCTTCAGCAATACACCAGGGGCACTGCTCTCTTTCTTAGAAGACTACGAACAGAAAAATCTGTTGAAGAACGATCCGGGATTTCAGAAGAGTTTCAAACAACAGAAAGGAAGTTCCACCTTGTTTGTATATGCGGATATGCATAAGTTTTTCCCGCAGTTGCAACAGATGATGGATGCGGCCACCCGCGCCGATCTACAGAAAAATCAGGATGTAGTCTACTCCTTCCCTTACTGGAGCATGCAGATCACCGGAGAGAAAGAGGCGGCCTCCCTGCATTACCTGATGGAACACCAGCCTTATGTACCTGAACCGCAACAACCCGCAACTTCCGATCCGGACGAAGAGGACAAAGCCTTGAAGGAAGATGCAAGTACGGATAAGGAGTTGATGAATGAATTGAAACGCTTCTATGTGGAGAAATTCGAGGGGAATGTACTGCGTGATTTCTACGAAGAGGGAGCACTGAAAAGTGAGTCGGAGGTAAAGAACGGAAAGCGCAACGGTCGCCACCGGGAATACTACGAAAGCGGAAAACTGAAAGTACGCGGAAAGTATGTGAACAACCGTCCGAAAGGCACCTGG
>DALZBD010000315.1:0-5376 GCA_031977515.1 Bacteroides sp.
CGGGGAAAGTATTATCTTTGTCCCGGCTTTTCCACCGGGAAAGCCGGGATGGACAGAAATATGTTATATAGAGAAGAAATATTTTAAATGTATGATATTACAGGATATTACAAATGAGTCGTTGGGAGAAATGACCAGTGAGCTGGTGGGGCAGGTGATGAATGAGGGAGTGGGCAATGTCTCTGTACTGATGGACCGCCTACTGGATCTGGGAATTCTGTTGGGCGAACGTCTTATCTGGGCAACGGTTACTTTTTTTGTCGGACGCTACCTGATCCGCCTGGTCAACCGTATATTTACCCGTATACTGGATCGCCGCAGGGTAGATCCCGGAGTAAAAAGTTTCCTGAGAAGTCTGGTTCAGATCCTGTTGACGATATTGCTGGTGATCTCTGTGATCGGTATATTGGGTATCAATACCACTTCTTTTGCCGCCTTGCTGGCTTCGGCGGGTGTGGCCATCGGTATGGCTTTGTCGGGCAATCTGCAAAATATGGCGGGTGGGATCATTATATTGCTTTTCAAGCCTTACCGGGTGGGCGATTATATAGAGGGCAAGGATGCTTCGGGTACGGTACGTGAGATACAGATCTTTCATACCATACTTACTACTTCTGACAATCGCACGATCTATATGCCGAATGGTGCGATGAGTAGCGGAGTGATTACCAATTACAATCGCCGCAGTACCCGCCGTGTGGAATGGAAGATCGGGATCGAATACGGAGAAGATTTTAATAAAGTGGAAGCTGTGTTGCGTGAGATACTTGCGGCGGACAAACGGATCCTGGAAGTGCCCGAGCCTTTTATTGTGTTGCAGGGGCTGGAAGCGAGCAGCGTGACGGTAATGGTGCGTGTGTGGGTCAACAGGGAAGACTATTGGGGAGTCTATTTCGGTGTCAACAAACAGGTATATGAGACCTTCAATGAGAAAGGGATCTCTTTCCCATTTCCACAACTTACTGTACACAGGGCGGATGCGGCTGTAAAATAAATCCCGGTTTTAGTGTGAAGATATAAAATAAGGTTGTCCGGTAGGTATCCGATAGTCGTTAAAAAACAGATACTATGGCAAGACCCACTACCAAAGAACAACTGCTGAAGGCAGGCGAAGATAACTTCAATAAATTATTTGCCGGGATCGATTCCATGAGCAGGGAACAACAGGAGAGATCGTTTTCTTTTGAAGATCGTGACAAGAATGTCCGGGATGTACTGGTGCATTTGTATGAATGGCATCAGTTGTTGCTTCATTGGGTGAAGCAAAATCGGGCAGGTACGGCAGTGGGTTTTTTGCCTCAGCCTTATAACTGGAAAACGTATCCGGAGATGAATGTGAAATTCTGGGAGAAGCATCAGCATACTTCCCTGGAGAAAGCTATAGAACTTCTGAAAGAAAGCCATTCGGAGGTAAGGGAACTCATGGAGCTTTTTACGGATGAGGAATTATTTACGAAGAAGTATTTCTCCTGGACAGGAACTACGAATCTGGGGAGCTATTGCATCTCTGCCACTTCCAGCCATTACGACTGGGCGATAAAGAAGATCAAACGTCACTTGTAGAGACGCAATACCTTGCGTCTCAGCATGCCGAAAGGTCCCTATGTCTTACATACCAAAGGGTCTCTCTATTTGTTTATATATCCAGAGAAGAGGCAGGAAAGAGAAGATGTGACTGATACATTCTGCTCAGTATACCTTCGGTATGCTGAGACAGACCCTTCGGTAAGCTGAGACAGTCCCTTCGGTATGCTGAGACGCAAGGTATTGCGTCTCTACAAGTAAATCAACTTCTTTATGGTGCCACAAACTTCTTATAGTTCTTCTCCTGTGCAAACAACAATGCGGTATTGGTCAGCGAGAGGTGAGAATAGGCCTGCGGGAAATTGCCCAGCAGCCTTTTGCTTTCGAAATCGAGGTCTTCGCTGAACAGGCCGAGGTGATTGGAACAGGTGAGTACATCGTTGAAGATACGTAATGCTTCCTGTTGCTCTCCGGTCACATACAGGGCGCGTACCAGCCAGAATGTACAGATGGTAAAAGCCGAAGAGGGCAATCCGAAGTCATCTGTATTTTTGTAGCGGTACATGAGTCCGTTGTGAAAAAGTTCTTTGCGTACACACCGGACGGTTTTCACAAATTTCTCATCGTCCGGTTTCAGGAAACCGTAATACTCCATAAGTAGCAGGGAAGAATCCATATATTCATTGGTGTAGGACTGGGTGAAACTTTGAAGCCGCTGGTTCCATCCGTGTGTGAAGACATCTTCTTTGATGGTATCTGCTTCTTTCTGCCACTCCTGTTCATGATCCTCTTTGCCAAGGAAGCGGGCGATCTGAATGGCCCGGTCCAATGCCACCCAGCACATCACTTTGGAGAATACAAAATGCTCCGCGCGTCCGCGGAACTCCCACAGACTCTGGTCGGGTTGCCTCCATTGGCTGTAGACGGTGAGTACAATGCTTTTGACGATCTCCCACATCTCTTCCAGTTCGTCCAGACTGCCCGGGAAGAAGATGTAATACCGGTACATGACATCCATCAGGTAGCCCAGAAAATCGTTCTGTTTCTGGTTGTAGGCCGCGTTGCCGATACGCACCGGTTGGGAGTTTTCGTAGCCCGACAGGTGGGGGAGTGTCTTCTCGGTCAGGATACGGTCTCCGTCTATGCTGTACATGAGTTGAAACTCTTCCGCTTTGGAGCGCAGAATGCGTTTGATAAAAGACATGAAGCATCTGGCCGCCGACCGGTGTCCCAACTTGAGCAGGGTCTCCATAGACATGGAGGCATCCCGTATCCAACAGAAGCGGTAGTCCCAGTTGCGCTCTTCGCCGATGGTCTCGGGCAGGCTGGTGGTGACGGCTGCCACTACTGCTCCACTGTCCTGGTAGGTCATCAGTTTCAGGACAAGCAGGCTGCGCGAGATCACATCGTTGAAGGTGGAGAATTGCCTGGAGCGGCTGTTCCAGTTGAGCCAGTAGACCTTGGTGCGCTCAAACTCCAGGTATACCCTTTCCGTATCGATGGGTACCAGCTTCTGGTTGGCCGAGACCAGCAGATAGGCATCCTGTTGCAACAGGATCTCTTCGCTGCGCAGGATGGTTTGCGGGTTGAGGTTGGAGTAGAGGTAGATACTGTCTTTTTTATTGACCTGCGAGTAAGTCTTGATGTAATCTTCGCCCAGCCAGTGTTCGGCAGGCTCGCTGGCATAGTTCATGCGGGGATCATAGAGGATCTTTATACTCGGTTTGCCTTTTACCCGGCGGAAGTAGCGATACAATTCGGCAGGGATGTAGTAGCCCATGTCCATCGTGTGGTAGCGGGGCATGAAGTCGATCAGTTCGAAGGAGCCTTCTTCCGCATAGAAAGAGGTACAAAGGATGTTGGTTCCTTTGAGGTAATATTGAGAGATGTGGTAGTGCTCCGGCACTACGATACGGAGGCTGCCGCCTTTTTCCGGATCGAGGATGCCGCCAAAGACAGAGGGGGAGTCAAATTGTGGCAGACAGAGCCAGTCTACACTGCCGTAACGGGAGATGAGGGCCGCCGTCTGGCAATTGCCTACTACTCCGTAATCAAGGTTGTTCATCTGTGGCATAAAATAAACATATCATGTCTTCGATTCGCTCTTTGCAGACTGAACCAAAAGCGCTTTGTTACTGTTTCTGTGATATACATTATACTATATAAACAAGGGTGTATCAAAAGATCCTATGGAAACTCACTCCTTCCTTTTTTTGAGGCGAGTGTCAAAAGTCTATATGAACCCTGTTGATCGGGTCGACTGCTCCGGTGGACTTCGTCGATCTTCGATTCAAGGTTGTATAGGGTGTGCGCCTGGTACCCCGGGGCTTCTTCCCACTTAACCACCGGGCTATGTATCTATCCCTTTTGGAGATACACATGTACGTATGATACAACCTCCTATATATCACTTTGGGAGATGACTTAAAAATGTAAGAACGATATGAAACTGATCATCATTTCTAACAGATTGCCCCTTAAAATTGTTGAGGAACAAAATAAATACAACGTGATAGCCAGCCCCGGGGGATTGTCTACCGGTCTTGATTCGCTGGAAACCACGATGGACAAACACTGGATCGGGTGGCCGGGGATGTATCTCGAAGAGGGTCCGGACAAGGATGATATCAACAAACAGCTGGAGCAGCAGAAGTTCCATCCGGTGTATCTGTCTCCCGAACAGATCGAGAATTACTACGAAGGCTACAGCAACAGCATTCTGTGGCCGCTTTGCCACTATTTCTCCAACTATGTGCATTACGAAAACAAATACTGGCTGGCTTATCAGGAGGTGAACGCTCTGTTTGCCGAAGTCGCCGCCCGTATCATAAAACCCGGGGATATTGTCTGGGTACAGGACTATCAGTTGATGCTGCTTCCTAAGATGATCCGCGACAAGGTCTCTGAGGTGAGTATCGGTTATTTCCTGCATATCCCTTTTCCTTCCTATGAATTGTTCCGGACATTGCCCGAACGGGCGGAGTTGCTCAACGGTTTGTTGGGAGCCGATCTGGTGGGATTCCATACCCACGGATATATGCGGCATTTTATCAGTACGGTATACCGGGTATTGAAGCTGGATTGCTACCTCGATGAGATCCAGCTGGACCGGAGGGTGGTGGATGTGGATGCCTTCCCGATGGGGATCAATTATGAAATGTACCGGGATGCGATACTGAACAAGGCCACGGCTAAGAAAGCGGAGGAGTTGCGCGGTGATTTTGGTAAAGGTAAACTTGTGTTGTCTGTAGACCGGCTGGACTACAGCAAAGGTATTCTGATCCGGTTGAAGAGTTTTGAGTGTTTCCTGGAAAACCACCCGGAATACCGGGGAGAGGTCTCTCTGGTGATGGTGGTGTCGCCTTCCCGGGATACGGTGGAGATGTATGCCAACCTCAAAGAGGAAATAGACAAAGCAGTGGGAGCTATCAATGGCAAATATTCGACGATAGACTGGAGTCCGGTTTATTATTTCTATCGCTCGTTCACGTTCGAAGAACTGGCAGCTCTGTATTACATTGCAGATGTAGGGCTGGTGACTCCCATACGGGACGGCATGAATCTGGTAGCCAAGGAGTTTCTGGCAGTGAAGCGGGATCAGCCGGGTGTACTGATCCTGAGTGAAATGGCCGGAGCATCCAATGAGTTGCGGGAAGCCATTGTGGTGAACCCAACGGATACGCAGGAGATAGAAGATGCTTTGGTGAAGGCCCTTAAAATGCCGCTGAGGGAACAGAAAAAAAGGATGAAGGCCATGCAGGAGATCATCTCTACGCAGACGGTGAAGCAATGGGCAACGGATTTTATCGATGAGTTGATGGGAGTGCGTAGAAAAAACGAGGAACTTCGCAA
>DALZBD010000316.1:0-5361 GCA_031977515.1 Bacteroides sp.
TATTATTATGAAGAAGATGAAATTTGTTTTACTGGTAACTATGTTGGCCGGATTTTCTCCAGCTTATTCTCAATTAAAGGTCAATAGTTATGGAAATACGCTGCTACAATCTCCCGGAACTACAGGAGGTAATATGGAAAGGCAGGCTAAACTGGAAGTAAGGAAATCCAAAAATGATAATTATAATAGTTATTCTTATGGAGTAAGTTCCTTTAGTGAAGCAATGACTGGAATCTGGAATTATGGAGTGGTGGGATCAGTAGGTAATACACTTGCTCCCAGTAACTCGGGACGTGCTTTTGGGGTTTTCGGAACAGCAGGCTACCATACTTCCGGGTACAACTACGGAGTCATGGGAAATCTCACTGGAACAACTAACGGTGCGGCGGTTTATGGAGTGCTTGGAGGTGTTGTCGCGGGTTTACCCGGAAGATATGCCGGATACTTTGCTGGTAATGTGGTCGTAACCGGTACCATCAACGGTACAACAGTAGGAAACTCAGACATACGTCTGAAAGAGAATATTGCAGCGCTGGATGCTAAGAGAACATTGGATAATGTGATGAAAATGAATCCTATTGAGTATAATCTGAAACAAGCCTATACAGAGTTACAGACAGATTCAGGTCTGGTAAAACAAAAATTCTTTGATGAAACATCTATGGTTTACCAGAAAAAGCAATATGGACTGTCTGCACAGGAACTGCAACAAATTTATCCGGATCTGGTATACGAACAGGATAACGGATACCTGGCTATCAATTATACCGGACTGATCCCTTTACTGATCGAGTCTGTGAAAGAATTGAAAGAAGAATTAGACCTGGTTAAAGAACAAAATGCTCTGTTGCAGAGAAAAAGCAAAACGGGAAAAAGCAGTAAAGAGAAGAAATAGTAACAACCTGTAAACAATTGATTTATGAAAAACAGATATTTAATCCTGTTTGTTCTCTTCTCCTTTACACTGTATGGATATGCCGGAAATGGAGAAGAAGAGGAGAACAATCCGGTATCCAATGCTCCTGAGCAGGTCCCTTATGCGGTAGATTGCAATTCCAGTTTTAATGCCGGAACAGCTATTGCCCAGAATCCGTCACTGATCAATACATACCTTTATACACCAGCTACTTATGGCTATTTTCAGACGGCTGCAGATAATTATCCGGCAAACTACCGCACTATTGTAAGTGGCAGGAATGCTACCTATAACGCTTACCGGGAAATTGTACTGAATACGGGTTTTACCGTAGAGGCCGGAGCCACGTTACAGCTTAATATTGTAACTTGCCCCAATTAGAATCTGCATATCTAAATATGCTTGGATAAACGGTGATTGTTGGTGTAACCAGGAAGAGTAAAATTACTATTCCGGCAATTTCGGTTTGATAAGCATGAAAGATGAAGAACCAGGAAATCGGCTTCTGTTAAACCACAGAGGTGAACGGATTTATCCTGGAAGTTATCCTGTACCACAATTCCGCAAGACTGGAGTGAAAGTTCTCCGGTCTTGCGGTTATTTTATTCACTGAGGTACGGATATCTTTCCCATCTTTCTATTTTTCATCTACTCTTTTTCGATGAGAAGATTTGTTGTTGCCAAATAAATTGTTTTTGATGAAACCCACTTTGTGTGTGAACAACGAATGGATGACACCTGTTAAGATAAATAATTAATTATATAGTATATGAAATTTTTTATTGATACGGCCAATCTGGATCAAATCCGTGAGGCTTACGAAATGGGAGTTCTGGATGGAGTGACTACCAACCCTTCGTTGATGGCAAAGGAGGGTATAAAAGGGGAGCAGAACCAACATGATCACTATATAAAGATCTGCCAGCTCGTTGGCGGAGATGTGAGTGCGGAGGTGATCGCTACGGACTATGATGGGATGATCAGTGAAGGGACGATACTTGCCGGACTTGATCCGCATATAGTAGTGAAGGTGCCCTGTACGGCGGATGGTATTAAAGCCTTACGTTATTTTTCCGGTAAGGGTATCCGTACCAATTGTACCTTGGTGTTCTCTACGGGACAGGCATTACTTGCAGCGAAAGCCGGAGCTACGTATGTATCTCCGTTTGTAGGTCGTCTCGATGATATCGGTGAAGATGGGGTAGAGCTGGTCGGACGTATTGTGGAGATGTTCAGCTATTACAATTTCTCGACTCAGGTACTGGCGGCTTCTATCCGTAATTCCCACCACATCATTCAGTGTGTGGAAGTGGGTGCAGATGTGGCTACCTGTCCGTTGGAGGCCATCAAAGGACTGTTGAAACATCCGCTTACCGACTCCGGACTGGAGAAATTCCTTGAGGATTACCGCAAGAACAATGAAGGTGCCTGATACTCATTGATACAGAATATAAAAAAGAAATGACCTTCCGGTTCCTCTGTTGAAAGAGGATGATCCGGAAGGTCTTTCTCTTAAGTTCTCTCTGATCTTCTTACTTAATATATACTTTGTATTCCCATGGGGCAAGTTGTGTGGGCAGTGCTTCCTCAGCAGCAGTAAAGAAGTTGCCATAGTTTCCGGCAGGGGCCTGACCTGTGTAAATGATAGCAGCAGGCGTTGCACTCAGGTTGAGATATACCAATACCGAAGAGTTTCCTTTGCTACGGGAGAATATGAACAGGTCATCCGATTCTGTAGGATAACGTACCATATCGCCTCCCCGGGTTCCTGCAGCCAATGCTTCCTGCGTATGTTTGAGCTCGTTGAGTTTCTGATAGAAATCGAACCATTCGTTTTTGGTCCAATCCGGGGGAGTATCTTTCTCAAAGAATTCCAGTTCACGATCCATACCCGTCTCTTGTCCGGTGTAGATCAATGGCATTCCTGAGATGGTGTAGGTAAGTATGGCAAATGCTCTTACACCTTCCCCCAGACGCTTGAACTCCGATCCGTCCCAGGAATTTTCATCGTGGTTGGTAATGAAATTCATCCGGTAGCTGTCCTGAGGATACATACTGTCCTGACGTGCCAGCATATCATCCAGATCAATGGCACGTTTCTGGGTCATTTCACCTGCCTCGTTCTGGTAGGTAGCGCCCTGTGAGGCTTTTTCTCCCTGAACGATCTGGTTCATCAGGTCTTTCAGACGCCAGTTGTAGTTCATATCAAATGCTTTCTCCAGCAGATCAGCCGTTTCGGCCTCTGCCAGCATAAATACAGGCTTGATGGCATCGAGTGCTTCGCGTGCGTCTTCCCAGAAGTCAGTAGGTACTTCGTACGCCACATCACACCGGTAACCATCGATATCGCATTCACTTACCCAGAAACTCAATGCGTCTATCATTCCTGCGCGTAGTTCCGGATTGTTATAATCCAGTTTGTACGTATCCGACCAATCATAAGGAATCATCGGATCTCCGTTCTCATCCCTTACATACCAGTCGGGATGTTGTTCGAGCCATACGTTATCACCACCGCTGTGATTGGCTACCCAGTCGAGCAGTACTTTAAAGCCCATCTCATGTGCCTCTTTGACCAGCGATTTGAACTCCTCCATGGTCCCGAATTCCGGATTCACGGCTTTGTAATCACGGATGGCATAATAGCTGCCCAATGTACCTTTCCGGTTTACTTCAGAGATAGGGTAGATGGGCATGAACCAGAGAACATCTACTCCCAGTTCTTTCAAACGGGGAAGGTGGGGACGGAAAGCTTCGATAGTACCTTCCTCGGTATACTGACGGATATTTACTTCGTACATAACTGCCTGGCGACTCCATTCGGGGTGTTTCACCTGGGTAATCTGGTCGTTTTCTGTTGCAGTTGTTTTACTGCTGTTTCCACTGCATCCTGCAAACAAAAGGGCAGTGAATAAAAAAGATAGATAGAAAAGTTTTTTCATGGTATATATGTATAATTTATCTCATGTGCCAAAAATAGGTAAACGGTTGCATATCATGAGTAAATTCATCTTTGAAAAGTGTGTTGCACTTATGCGAACGTTTGCATACATGTAAATACATAGTTATTTACTTATGGGACAATTTATAATTTACGATTGAAGTTACATTTTAAGGAAAGGAACTGTAATAAGTCTGATATATACATATCCTTAATTATGATCTTCAATTTTATACAATCTATAGTTACTATCAATCGTAAATAATTTTGTTGTTATTCCCGGAAGAGTAGATCTGTATATACAGGGAGGTGATCGCTGTATCCTCCCTGGTATTTCATGCCGTTATAGGTTCGGAATGGTTTTTCTCCACCGTATGTCTCGTCACGGACCAGCAGGAAAGGAAGGAATGCCACATGAGTTATATCCTCTGAGGTATAGATCCGTTGTTCGGGATCGAGAAGCAGGCCGGACACAATCAGATGATCCAGTAGTCCCCATTCTCCCTGGTATTTGTAGGTACCGTATCCATTTTTCCGTGCTTTTCGTGCGAGAAGGTGATAGAGCCTGTCAGATCTACGGGTGTTTCCAGGTATACCTGCACCGATAACCTCCCTGACACAACGATTCCGGGGGTAATCATTCAGATCACCCATGATCAATATCCTGGGAGAAGTGCGGACATGGATCAGGCTGTCGGATAATTGACGTATCTGTGTGGCTGCTGTCAACCGGAACGGTTCGGTTTCCCTCCTGCCTGCCGAACGCGAAGGAAAATGACATACCATAATATCGAGCGTATCACCCGATAGGAGCAGACCTGTGACGTGCAATATATCTCTGTACGGACGGGATAGTTTGCCGGTTGCTACTACAGGGACAGCCTGCCAGGAAAGCAGGCGGAAACGGTCACGTTGATATAGTAAGGCGACATCGATGCCCCTGGGGTCGGAAGAATCTGTCATCACATACCGATAGCCCCATTCTTTGAGAGGAGAGTAACGGATCAGATCGTTGATTGTCCGGTCATTCTCCACTTCACACAAGCCTACAATTGCGGGAGGAGTGCCTTCGCCTATTGCTGCTATCACTTTGGCTATATCGGTCAGCTTTTTCCGGTATCGACCGTAGTGCCATCCTCTCAGTGCGTCGGGCAGAAACTCCCGGTCGTTGTGCAGACTGTCGGGATGACAATCAAATAGATTCTCGACGTTCCAGAACATGACGCGTAGAGGAGGGGAGGATTGTGCCGGGCATTCTGTAGTGCCTGCCAGAGACAGAAAGATGAATAGAAAGTATGTGAGGATAGACAAATCTCTTGTAGTAAAGATATGAAAGTTCATAGTGTTGGTGTTAAGGTCAATAATAAACTTGTAGAGACGCAATACCTTGCGTCTCAGATATAAATGAAGACAATGCCAGAAAGTAAACAGATAGATTCCCGGCAATGTCATTCGGTTAAGAAATGAATGCTATTCTTTGCGCCCTTCTGATCCCCACCTACCA